>DASYJT010000029.1:0-9374 GCA_035996165.1 Acidimicrobiia bacterium | reverse complement strand
CCACCCATCCGCTGCACGGCGTCCGCGTCGACGACGACCGTCGCGCGCAGCGTGCCCGAGCCGTCGTCGCGCACCGTGACCTCGAAGCGAGTGGTCACGTTGCAGCCCGCGACGAGTAGGGCCAGCCCTACAACCAGAAGTCCCGTCCGCGCCCGCGCCACAGACCAACGATTATCGCGGGTCTGGGACGCGAGGAGTAGTCGCTATTCGGAAGGGCCGGAGCCGGCGAGCTCGACGGGCGGCGGGGGCTCGGCCGGAGCCCGTACGCCTTCGACCGTGCGGAAGGTGATCTCGTCGTTCTCCGCGTCGACCACGATCGTGTCGCCCGCGTGGAACTCCTTCCACAGGATCTTCTCCGACAACGGGTCTTCGACCATCCGCTGGATCGCCCGGCGCAACGGCCGTGCTCCCAACGCCGCGTCGTAACCCTTCGCCGCCAACAGCAGCTTGGCCGCGGGCCGCAGCTCGAAGCTGAGTCCTTGGGCCTCGAGCTGGCCGACCACCCGCTTGATGAGCAGGTCGACGATCTCGGTGATCTCGTCGGTCGTCAGCTGGTGGAAGACGATGACATCGTCGATGCGGTTGAGGAACTCAGGCCGGAAGTGGCGCTTGAGCTCCTCGTGCACCTTGTCCTTCATCTTGTCGTAGGTCGTGTGCTCGTCGGCGCGTCCGAACCCGAGCGCCGCCTTCTTCAGGTCGGCGGTACCGAGGTTCGAGGTCATGATGATCACGGTGTTCTTGAAGTCGACCGTGCGACCCTGCGCGTCGGTGAGGCGACCGTCTTCCAAGATCTGCAACAAAGCGTTGAAGACGTCGGGGTGCGCCTTTTCGATCTCGTCGAACAACACGACGGAGAACGGCTTGCGGCGAACGGCCTCGGTGAGCTGACCGCCTTCGTCGTAACCGACGTAGCCGGGCGGAGAACCGACGAGCCGCGAGACCGTGTGCTTCTCCATGTACTCCGACATGTCGAGCTGGATCATCGAGGCCTCATCGCCGAACAAGAACTCGGCGAGCGCCTTCGCGGTCTCGGTCTTGCCGACACCGGACGGGCCCAAGAAGATGAACGAGCCACTGGGCCGCTTCGGGTCCTTGAGGCCGGCGCGCGTGCGACGGATCGCCTGCGAGACCGCCTTGATCGCATCCTCTTGACCGACGATGCGCTTGTGGAGCTCTTCCTCCATGCGCAGCAACTTCGCGGTTTCTTCCTCGGTCAGCTTGTAGACCGGGATTCCGGTCCAGAGCGCGAGCACCTCGGCGATCGATTCCTCGTTCACCTCGTTGAAGAGATCGACACCTTCGGCGCGCCACTCGCGTTCCTTGCCGGCGCGCTGCTCGAGCAGCGACTTCTCCCGGTCGCGCAACGACGCGGCGCGCTCGAACTGCTGAGCCTCGATGGCCGCTTCCTTCTCCTTGCGGACCTTCGAGATCTCGTCCTCGAGCTCGCGGTAGTCGGGCGGGGCCTGCATGCGACGGATGCGCAGGCGCGAGCCCGCTTCGTCGATGAGGTCGATCGCCTTGTCGGGAAGGTGGCGGTCGGAGATGTAGCGGTCGGCGAGGTTCGCCGCGGCGACGATCGCCTGGTCGGTGATCGAGACGCGGTGGTGCGACTCGTAACGCTCGCGCAGGCCCTTCAGGATCTCGATCGTCTGGCCCACGGTGGGCTCTTCGACCTTGATCGGCTGGAAGCGCCGTTCGAGCGCCGCGTCCTTCTCGAGGTGCTTGCGGTACTCGTCGAGAGTCGTGGCGCCGATCGTCTGCAGCTCACCCCGGGCGAGCATGGGCTTCAGGATCGAGGCCGCGTCGATCGCGCCTTCGGCGGCACCGGCACCCACGAGCGTGTGCAGCTCGTCGATGAACAAGATGATGTCGCCGCGGGTGCGGATCTCCTTCAGCACCTTCTTCAAGCGCTCTTCGAAGTCGCCGCGGTAACGCGAGCCGGCGACGAGGGCGCCGAGGTCGAGCGTGTACAGCTGCTTGGCGTGCAAGGTTTCCGGGACGGTGCCCTCGACGATGCTCTGGGCGAGACCTTCGACGATTGCGGTCTTGCCGACTCCGGGCTCACCGATCAGCACCGGGTTGTTCTTGGTGCGACGGCTGAGGACCTGCATCACGCGCTCGATCTCGCGCTCGCGCCCGATGACCGGGTCGAGCTTCTTCTCGCGTGCGAGCTGGGTCAGGTTGCGACCGAACTGGTCGAGCACGAGCGAGCCCGACGGCTGACTCTCGGCGCCGCCCGCGGCGCCCGTGCCGGAACCGGCCGACTCCTTGGTGCCGGCGTAACCGGAGAGCAGCTGGATGACCTGCTGGCGCACCCGGCTGAGGTCGGCGCCCAGCTTGACCAACACCTGAGCGGCGACGCCTTCGCCTTCGCGGATCAGGCCGAGCAGGATGTGCTCGGTCCCGATGTAGTTGTGGCCGAGCTGGAGCGCCTCGCGCAGCGAGAGCTCGAGCACTTTCTTGGCGCGGGGCGTGAAGGGGATGTGGCCCGACGGGGCCTGCCCGCCGTGGCCGATGATCTCTTCCACTTGGGCGCGCACGGCCTCGAGGGAGATGCCGAGCGACTCGAGCGCCTTGGCGGCGACTCCTTCGCCTTCGTGGATCAGGCCGAGCAGGATGTGCTCGGTCCCGATGTAGTTGTGGTTGAGCAGGCGCGCTTCCTCTTGGGCGAGGACTACGACCCGTCGCGCTCGGTCGGTGAAGCGCTCGAACAAAATGAACCGCCTCTCGGTGGGCCTGGCTGTGCTCATTCTATCGGCCGGTCGGGCCTTTTCTTTGGCGCCGGGTCCGGTCGGAGAGTGATGTTTCAGGGACCTTTCCCGCACCGCGGGTGCGGGAAGGTGGTGATGGGGATGGTGCTGTCGGGGTACTTCAGCTTCGTTGTAGCTCCTTGTCTACGCTCGGGTCGCTCGGATCATTCCCAACCGTCCCGAATCGACCAGTTCCCAACGGCGGCCGTAGCCTCCGTTCCCGATGCGGACAGCAGCGAAGGAGACAGCTTTCTCGTGTCGCTGATCGACGACATCGGCCTCCCGCCCCTGCCCGGCGACCTCGTGCGGGTCGAGGCCCGCTTGAACGACGCGGTCCGGGCCGACGACAAATTCCTGGGTGACGTCGCCGGGCACCTGCTGGCCGCGGGCGGCAAGCGGTTGCGGCCGACCCTCTCGCTGTGCGCGGGCTATGCCGCAGCCGGCGCCGGCGCGCCCGCCACCGCCGAGGTCGTCACCGGGGCCGCCGCGGTCGAGCTGGTGCACCTCGGCTCGCTGTACCACGACGACGTCATCGACGAGGCCGAGACCCGCCGCGGCGTACCGTCGGTCAACGCCCGCTGGTCGAACATCGTCGCGATCCTCGCCGGCGATTATCTGCTCGCACAGGCGTCGTCGCTCGCCGCCTCGCTCGGGGCCGATGTCGCGGCATTGCTGGCGGCGACGATCGGTGAGCTGTGCCGCGGCCAGGTCCTGGAGCTCCAGCACCTCTTCGACGTCACCCGTTCCGAGGAGTTGTACCTCTCGTCGATCGAGGGGAAGACCGCCTCGCTCATGGCCACCGCGTCGCGCATCGGTGCCATGGTGAGCAACGTGTCGGCCGACAGCCTCGACGCGCTCACGCAGTTCGGTCACCACCTCGGCATGTGCTTCCAGGTGGTCGACGACGTCCTCGACGTCACTCGTACCGAGGCGGAGCTCGGCAAGCCGGCCGGGAACGACGTCCACGAAGGCGTCTACACGCTGCCCGTCATCTACGCGGTCGCGCAGTCCGAGGAGCTGAGCTCGCTGCTCGGGCGCAAGCTGGAATGGCCGCAGGTCACCCGGGCGGTCGAACTGATCGCGACCACCGACGTCATCGACGCGTCGATGGCCGTCGCCCGCACGCACGCCACGAAGGCGACCGAAGCGCTGGCCGGCGCCACCGAGCTCGATCCCGAGGTCTGCGACCGGCTCCGCACGCTGGTCGACGGCCTCGTGCAACGGTCGAGCTGACCTCCGCGTCGCCCATGTCCGAGATCAATGCGGTCCGAACGCTCTTCCTTCGACGGGTCGATGCGTGGCTCGCCTCCGATCTCGAGGAGTACATGGACTGCTGGGCCGACGACATGGTGATCGAGGTCCCGACCGACCGGATCGTCGGCAAGGACCGCTACCGCAAGGTCGTGCGCGCCGGCTTCGCGTGGGCGCAACCGCTGACCTTCGACATCCACCACCTCGCGTTCGAAGACGGTGCATCTGTCGTGGCGCTCGCCGACTGGACCATCCGGGTGCGGCGCCGCGAGGACCGCGTGGTGATCGCGTGGCGCGGATTGTCGGTGTGCGCGTTCCACGAGATCGGCAAGATCACGTGGTGGCGCGAGCATCATCTCGCGCCGCCGGCGCCGCTCGACGCGTAGCTCGCGGCCTTCGCCTACTTCTATGCAGTTTCCTGCGTGGGAACCGCGTTGGCGCGGTCGATCTCGTCGAGGAACTTCAGCACGATGTCGTTGAACGCGTTCGGTGCCTCCGCCATGAGCCCGTGCGCGGCGCCTCGGAGGACGTACAGCCGCGAGGTCGTGATGAGCTCGGCGAGCTCCTCCGCGTCGCCCAGCGGTGTGAGCGTGTCCTGCGAGCCGGTGACGACGAGCGTGGGCGCGGCCACCTGCGGGAGCGCGAACCGCAACTCGTCGCTCGCGTCGAGGATCGCGTCGACCTGGGCGACGAAGGCGTGCGGCTTGGTCTGCACCAGGACGCGGGCGAGCACGTTGACGAACACCCCGAAGCGCCGGTGCAGGCGCGGGCCGATCATCCAGCGCATGGCGTCGTCCATGAGGCCGGCCATGCCGCGCTCGTTCACGACGTTCGCCCATTCGGCGAGCAATTCGCGGCGCCACTCGTGGTGCTGGCAAGCGGTGCACGCCAGGGTGAGCGACGACACGCGTTCGGGATGCAGCACGCCGATGACCTGCGCGATAACGCCGCCCATCGACGCGCCGACGACGTGCGCGCGTTCGATGTGCTCCGCGTCGAGCACCGCGATGGCGTCGTTCGCCATCCGCAACATGTCGTACGGGCCCGGAGGAGCGTCGGAGTGACCCGTGCCGCGATTGTCGAGCGCGATGCAGCGGTGCCGACGACCGAAGGCGCCCCGTTGCAGCGCCCAACCGCGGTGGTCGAGGCCGAGTCCCTGGATCAGCAGTACCGGCGTTCCGTCGCGCCGACCCCACGCGCTGTACGCGATCTGGATGCCATCGTCGGTAACCGTCGCCGACATGACGTGAGGTTACCGGCGTTTACGACGCGTCGAGCAGGGCGCCGACGGCGCGCCGCATCGCTTCGGTGAAGCGGGCTGCGGCCAGCGGATCGTTCTGGTCGTAGGGATCGGCCAACGTGACCATTGGACCGAACGTCACTTCCCAGGATCCGAGGAGCGCGCCGAAGCGACCGACGGGTCGGACCGCCGCGGGCACGATCGGCGCGAGGGTGAGCGCGCGCGCGACCTCGGTGGGAGCACCGCCCGCACCGGTGCGCAACCAGGTGGGTGCGAGCGGGATGCCGACGAGGTGGCCGGCGCGCAGCGCGGCCGCGACGTCGGGGCCGCTGCTCGAGATCGCGCCGAGGCGGCGCGTCACGGTTCCCAGCACGGGCAGATCGGGCGCGCCGACGACGCGCAGTCGGCGACCGCTCGCCCGTTGTACGGCAACTCCGAGCGCGGCGGGCTCGGCGACACCGAAGCCGCGGTTCGACACGATCACGGTGGGGCCCGACGTCGGCACGTGCTCTCCACCCGCGACGCGCACGCGCACCGCGGCTTCGAACGCGGGCACACACAGGTCGGCGAGCTGCGGGTCGAGACCGAAGGGATCGACCGGGTACCGGCCCGAGATGCGGCGGCGCAACGCGGTCCAGATGGGCTCCGGGGGAACGATCCGGTCGGCGTCGAGCACGTCGGCCGTCACGCGGCCTGCTCCCCGGCCCGGGCGATGGCCACGACGTCGGCCCAGTCGAAGAGCTCGCGCAACACGTCTTGGGTGGAGGTGACGTCGGTGAGCCCGAGCTCGTCGCGAGCGCGGCTCGCGTCGCCGGTGCAGCCGTGGCGGATGAGATCGACGACGTGCCCCGCGAGCGCGGCGCCCGCGACCTCGGACGCGCGCGACACCGCACCCCAGAATCCCGGGAGCACCGGCAACGGCACGCGGCCGCCCAGGCGCGCGGCCTGCCACGGCGTGGCCGCGCCGGATCCGACGACGTTGCACGGCCCGTCGAGGCGGCGCTCGATCGCGACGACCATTGCCAGCGCGGCGTCGTCGGGATGGAGGAGCGAGAACGGCGGGTCGGACACCGCGCTCACCGGGACGACGGGAAGGCGGAGCAAACGACCGAGTGGGCTCGGCACGTGCGAACCGAGCACGGGTGCGTATCGCATCGCACCGACGGGCACGCCACAACGCAGCGCGACCCCCTTCGCCGCCGCTTCCACCGCGAGCAACGACCGGCCGTACGGCGTGGTCGGCGCGGGAACCGCGTGCTCGTCGGGGACCGAGACCCGTGAGCTCGGCGGGCCGTAGACCTCGAGCCCGCTGCGCAGCACGACGTATTCGAGCGCACCCGTGCTCGCGGCTGCGTTGAGCGTCGCCGAGGTACACGACTCGGTCCGTTCGCGCGCGGACGCGGGCGTCATGCGAGACGCGGGCTCGTACACGCCGAAGTGCGCGACCACCTGCGGTGCGTACTCCTGCACGAACGCGGCCATCCGATCGCCGTCGCGCGGATCGATCCGGCGGAACTGTGCCCGCCGCAGCCGGCGCCGGGGTGGCACGAAGTCGACGCCGACGATCTCGGTCGCCCAGTCGCGCGCTTCGATCAACTGCGCGACGCGCGTTCCGAGCTCACCGCCCATTCCGGTGACGAGTACTCGGGTCTTCACGGCCTCTCCGCTTCGGGACGCAGGTGCGGGAAAAGGATCACTTCCCGAATGGAGGTTACGCCCGCGAGCAGCATCACGAGACGGTCGACGCCGAGCCCCATACCGCCGGTCGGGGGCAATCCGTACTCGAGGGCGCGCACGTAGTCGGCGTCGACGCCCTGGGCTTCTTCGTCGCCGAGCTGCTTCAACGACGCCTGCGCCTCGAATCGCCGCATCTGCTCCACCGGATCGTTCAGCTCACTGAAAGCATTCGCGATCTCGCGGCCGCGCACGATGAGCTCGAACCGTTCGGTCATGGTGGGATCGTCGCGGTGAGTGCGCGCCAGCGGCGAGACGTCGCGCGGGTAGTCGCACACGAACGTGGGAGCGGCGATGTTCGCCTCGGTGGTCTTCTCGTAGATCTCCAGCACCAACTTGCCCGTGCGCCACGACGGTTCCCAAGGAACGTCCAGCGCGTCGCAGGTCTCGCGGAGCTTCTCGATCGGCTGTGAAGGATGGATGTCGACTCCCGCGTGCTCCTTCACGAGGTCGATCAACGTGCGGCGCTCGAACGGCGGCGCGAGGTCGACCGGCGCGCCGTCCCATTCGACGGTGGTCGTACCGATCGAGTTGCGCGCCGCGTCGGCGATCAGCTCTTCGGTGAGCCGCATCATGTCGTGGTAGTCGGAGAACGCCTCGTACAGCTCGAGCATCGTGAACTCGGGGTTGTGCCGCGTCGAGAGTCCCTCGTTGCGGAAGACGCGGGCGAGCTCGAAGACCTTGTCGTAACCACCGACGACGAGCCGCTTCAGGTACAGCTCGGGCGCGATCCGAAGGAACAGGTCGACGTCGAGCGCGTTGTGGTGTGTCGTGAACGGCGTGGCGGTGGCGCCGCCCGCGATCGGGTGCAAGACCGGCGTCTCGACCTCGATGAAACCCCGCTCCGCGAGGAAGCGGCGCATGGCGCCGATCGCGGCGAACCGCACGTCGAACACTCGGCGCGCGTCGTCGTTCGCGATCAGGTCGACGTAACGCTGCCGGTAGCGCGTGTCGGTATCGGAGAGGCCGTGCCATTTCTCGGGCAGCGGCCGGATGGCCTTCGCCAGAAGTTGGAACGACGACACGTTGACCGAGAGCTCGCCGAGCTTGGTCTTCATGACCTTGCCCTCGACACCCACCCAGTCGCCGCGGTCGATCTCGTCGCCGAAGCGCGTGAACGCGTCGGCGCCGAGCACTCCCTGGCTCACGAACAGCTGGAGCTCGCCCGACCCGTCGCGCACCTTGGCGAACACCAACCGGCCCTGCGAACGCTTCAGAAGGACGCGGCCCGCGATCCGCACGACGTCGTCGGTCGACGCACCCGCCTCGATCTCGTCGTCCCAGTGTTCGCGCACCTCGCCCAGGGTGTGCGTGCGATGGAACGTGACGGGATAGGGGTCTTCACCGCGGGCGCGGATCTCGTCGAGCTTGGCGAGCCGCGCCGCGAATTCGTCCTCCATCAGCGATTCCGTTCGAAGATGATCCGCAAGCCGAACAGTGTGAGCCACGGTTCGTAGTGCTGCACCGTACGCGAGTGCGGGATGATGGGCTCGGCCAATCCGCCCGTCGCGATGACTTCGCACGGACCGAGCTCGGCGACGAAGCGGTCGACGAGCCCGTCGACCTGGGCACTGAAGCCGTAGATCATGCCGGACTGGATCGACTCCGCCGACGACTTCCCGATCACGTGCTTCGGCTCGACGAGCTCGACTCGCCGGAGTCCGGCGGCGCGCCCGAAGAGCGCGTCCATCGAGATCTCGACGCCGGGAAAGATGGCGCCGCCGAGGTATTCGCCGTTCGCGCTGACCGCTTCGATCGTCGTGGCGGTCCCGAAGTCGGCGACGATCGACGGGCCGCCGTAGAGGTCGTACGCGCCGACCGCGTTCGCGATCCGGTCGGCGCCGACCTCCTTCGGGTTGTCGTAGAGGATCGGCATTCCCGTTCGCACTCCGGGCTCCAACACCAACGCGGGAAAGCCGAAGTAGCGCTCGGTCATCTGCCGCAGCTCGGCCGTGACGCGCGGCACTCCAGACGAGATGGCGACGCCCGTGATCGCGTTCTCGAACGAGAAGCCGTGAAACCCGAGGAACTGTTGCACCATCAGCGCGAGCTCGTCGGATGTGCGTTCGGCGACCGTCGCGATGCGCCAGTGGTCGACGAGCTCGGCATCGTTGAAGAGGCCTACGACCGTTTGCGTGTTTCCGGCATCGATCGTCAACAACATGACGGGCTCCTCACGACATGTCCAAGCCGATGTCGAACACCGGCACCGAGTGCGTGAGCGCGCCGACCGAGACGAAGTCGGCGCCCGAGTCGGCGTAGGCACTGATGGTCTCGAGCGTGACTCCGCCCGAGACCTCGACCTCCACCGCGCCTTCCAGCAACGCGACCGCCGCGCGCACCTGCTCGGGAGTCATGTTGTCGAGCAGCACGCGATCGGCCGCGGCGTCGCCGGCCTC
>DASYJT010000028.1:0-5891 GCA_035996165.1 Acidimicrobiia bacterium | reverse complement strand
GCCGACCTCGTCGAAGCGCGACGCGATCTCGTCGACGCTCCATCGGCCGTCCTTGCGCATCTCGCGCACTTCGACTGGCTGGTTCCACACCGCGATGCGACCCGCGTTCACGGTGTAGATCTGACCGGTGACCGCGCTCGCCAGGTCGGAGAGGAGGTAGCAGACCATCGGCGCGACGTCCTCGGGCTCGCCCATCTCCAGACCGAACGGCACCTGGCCTGACATGCGCGACTTCGCGACGGGCGCGATGCAGTTCGCGGTCACGCCGTACTTCTGCATGCCGGCAGCCGCGCTGCGGACCAATGAGACGATGCCGCCCTTGGCCGCCGAGTAGTTCGCCTGCGCGACGCTCGCCGCGAACGCGCCACTCGTGAAGCCGATCATGCGCCCACTCTTCTGCGCACGGAACACCGAAGCCGCGGCGCGGAACACCGTGAACGTGCCCTTCAGGTGGGTCTCGATGACCGGATCCCACTCGTCTTCCGACATGTTGAAGAGCATCCGCTCGCGCAAGATGCCCGCAACGCACACGACCCCGTCGATCTGGCCGAACGTGTCGATGCCCGACTGCACGATCGACGCGCCGCCCTCCATCGTCGTGACGGAGTTGGCGTTCGCCACGGCGCGGCCACCTGCGGCCTTGATCTCGTCGACGACCGCGTCGGCTACTTCACTGGTCGGCTCGTTGCCGTCCATCGAGACGCCGTAGTCGTTGACGACCACTGCCGCGCCTTCGGCGGCCGCGGCCAGCGCGACGGCCCGGCCGATCCCGCGCCCGCTGCCCGTAATCGCGATCACCTTGCCGTCGAGTGCACCCACGTCGCCTCCGAGAACCGGTTCCAGTCGGACGGCGACGCTACAAGTCATGCGGCTGAACGAGCGACTCGGCCGCTCCGAGCGATCGACGACATCTGGCCTGGTCGGAGCGACGAACCTAGGCTGCGGGTCCATGAAACCGTCTGGAATCCACCACGTCGCCATCTGCGTCCGCGACGCCGACGAGGCGGTCACCTTCTACAAGGATGTGCTCGGACTCACCGTGCTCGACCGGCCCGACTTCGGTTTCGGCGGCTACTGGCTCGACGCCGGTGGCCAGCAGGTTCACCTCATGCAGAGCGAGTCGGAGCGCTCGGGTGGCGACCATTTCGCGATTCGCGTCGACGACCTCGAGTCGGCCGTCGCCGACATTCGCGCGACGGGCTACACCGTGAACACGATCGACCACATGGCCGGCGCCGGACACCAGGCGTTCCTGCACGACCCGTCGGGCAACTTCATCGAGCTCAACCAGCCCGACGGCTTGCAGCCGTAGCGAAACTCCCGGGCGCAGGTGCGCGCGTTTCGTGTGCGCCGTAGGCGCGACCTGCCAACTGTTGGTGGGAAAAACGTTGGTGGGGAACGAAAATCCTGCCAACTGTTGGTGGGAAAAGCCAGTGGTGCGTCGACATTCGTGATCTGGAACGCGACGCGCTCGGGTACCCGCTGGACCGCAAGGCGAACTGGGAGCACTCGATCGCGCGCTCCTGGTTCATGGAGGTTACGGAGCGAGAGCATCCCGACGATTGGGTCCGGCTCGTCAAGAAGTACGACGCCGAAGACCCGGGATATTTCGTGGAGTGGAAGCGACTGCGGAGCGCCGACAACGGCGGATGATCAATGCGTTTGGAGATAGCCGAGGATCGCGAATACGAGCGTCGGCATTATCGCGAGCGCGAATCGGATCCATACGCCGCGGTTCCAACGCCGTGGCGCGCGCGGCGCGCTCAACGCGCCGGCTTGATCCGGAGCCAATCCGGCGTCGGGAGCACCCATGCCTGAACGCTACAGCCGCTTCGCTTCGATGATGCTGCGCAGGAAGCCGCGCGTGCGCTCGCTGTGAGGGTCGTTGAACATCTGCTCGGGCGGGCCCTGTTCTTCGATCCGTCCCTGATAGAGGAACACGACCTTGCTCGAGACATCGCGCGCGAATCCCATCTCGTGCGTCGCGAGCAGCATCGTCATGCCTTCGGTCGCCAGTTGGGTGATCAGCGTCAGCACCTCTGAGACGAGCTCGGGATCGAGGGCGCTCGTGACCTCGTCGAGCAGCATGACCCGCGGCTGCATCGCCAGCGCGCGCACGATGGCCACGCGCTGTTGCTGGCCGCCCGAGAGCCGATCGGGGTACTCGTGCGCCTTCTCGTCGAGGCCGATGCGAGTGAGTAATTCGAACGCCCGCTGCGTTGCTTCGCGTGGACTCAGTTTGAGCACCTTGCGCGGGGCGAGCGCGACGTTCTCGAGCACGCTCATGTGGGGGAAGAGGTTGAAACTCTGGAACACGATACCGACGTCGGCGCGCAGTGCGTTGACATCCACTCCTCGCCCCGACACGCGCTCGCCGTCGATGTCGATCTCACCACGGTCGATCGGCTCGAGCGCGTTGATGCATCGCAGGAGCGTCGACTTTCCACACCCGGACGGCCCGATCAGACACACCACCTGGTGTTCGTCGACGCCCAGGTCGACTCCCCGGAGCACCTCGTTGTCGCCGAATCGTTTGTGTACGTCGCGTAGTTCGAGGAACGCACTCATTGCGCCTGGATGCGTTCTTTGTCGATGCGGATGAGGTAGTCGACGAAACGCGTCACCGGGATAGTGATGATCAGGTACGCGATCGCCGCGCCGGTGACGGGAGAGAGATTGAAGAAGCGGTTCTTGTAGAGCCCGGCGTAGTTGAGGATCTCGACGACACCGACGAACGACACGAGTGCCGTGTCCTTCTGCAACGCGACGAAGTCGTTGAGGAGTGGCGGGATGATCCGCCGGACGGCCTGCGGGATGACGACGTGCCGCATCGTCTGCCACTGCGACAATCCGAGCGAGCGCGCGGCCGCGGTCTGACTCCAGTGGATGCTCTCGATGCCGGCGCGGTACACCTCCGCGACATACGCGCCGTACACGAGGACGAGCGCCAGGACCGAGAGCCAGAACACCTGACCGTCCTTGCTCATGCTGTCGAACACCGGGACCCCGGCGAGCGCAAACCCGAGGACGATCAGATAGATCGTGATGACCGCCGGGACCCCGCGGAAGATGTCGGTGTACGCGATGGCCAAGAAGCGCACGGGGGCGCATGCCCGACCCGGAAGCAGCCGCACGATCGCGACGAGCAGCGCCCAGACCAGTACGAGGATCTCGCTGACGACGAACAGCTTGATGTTGAGCCAGAAGCCCTTCACCAGCCCGGTACGACTCCGCCAGATCAGCGACCAGTCGAAGAGCACGGAACGGACGGCCCCGTCGTTCGCCGACAGCAAGAACGCGGCGAACGCGCCGACGAGCGCGGTCATGCCGATACCGACCACGACCCAGATGTGGTCGCGCGAGTCCTCGACCGCGACCCGGGCACTCTGGTATTCGCCGCGCGCCGCGAGTCGACCGGCGCGCTGCGAGGTGGCGAACGCTCGCAGTCCGTAGAACGGGACCGCGAGCGTGGCGATGGCCAGTGGGATCTCGACGACGCGCGCGACCACGTGGCGGGCGGCGCTCACATGGAGCGACTGGTCGAACTTCCAGAGCATCGCGATCGTGACGACCGCGACCACCAACGATGCCAACGCGGCGATCGACGCGCTGACGAGGTTGCCCCGAAACGGCACTGCCCGGCGCACAGGTGCGCCGGGCGGTGCTACCGAGACCGGTCCTTCAGGCGCCACGTCCGAGTCGGATCAAGGCACCTTGATAACGGGGACACTGCCGGGATCGCCCCCGAGGCTGTGCGCCGCGAACGAGGCCAGCTGGCCGGAGTCCGCCAGGCTCTTGAGCACCGCGTTGACCGCCGGTCCGTTCGTCGAGCCCTTGGGCAGGATCCCGCCGTAGTTGTCGGGACCGCTGGGAATGTCGAACTGGCCGACAACCTCGAACTTCCCCTTGGATTGTTGCGCTTCGCCGAGGTTGATGGTGATGTCGATCAGGACCGCGTCGACCTGCTTCGCCTGGAGCGCCGCGTAGGCGTCCGACAGCGACTGGAACACCTTCGGGTCGTGGTCGGGCTTGATCGTGGCCAGCAGGTCGGCCGCCGTCGTGCTCGACTGGACCGCCCATTGGATCTTCTTGGCCGTCGCGAGGTCGGGAACGGTCGTGCCCTTGTTCACGAGGATGCCCTGGTTCGATGCGAAGTAGGGGATCGTGAACTTCACGACCTTGGCGCGCTTGCAGTTGATGGTCACCTGCGAAAGGGCGACGTCGTAGTTCGTCACGGAGCCGGCGGTGATCGAATCGAAGTTCTCGTTGCGGACCACGAGCTTGCTCAGGCCGAACGCCTGCTGCATCGCCTTGGCGATGTCGTACTCGTAACCCGACGTGACCTTGGCCGGGTCGTTGTCGCTACCGACCCAGAAACCCGGGCCGGGGAGGCTGGTGACGACGGTGAGCGTGTCGGGTGTGACCGGCTTGAACGCGCCGGGTACGCCGATGTCGGTGACATACGCGCTCGTACCGCTGCAGTCGATTTTCGCCTGTGTCGTCGGCGTGGATGATGTGGTCGGAGGCGACGACGTGCCACTCGCGATGCTCGTCGTCGGATTGCTCGACGCCGCCGGCTTGCTGCTGCTTCCGCACGCCGCCGCGCCCGCTGCGAAGAGGACCGCCGTTGCCAACACTGCGAATCTGCGCACTCTGTGCCTCCCACGTTCGGATGCGCAGACACTAGTCATGCGACGTCGACGGCGAATCCTCGCGCTTCGAGAGCGTTCACGATCTCGTCAGCATGCGCTCGGTCGCGGGTCTCGACCGAGAGGTCGAGGCGGACGCTCTTGAGCGCGACGCCCGGAAGGTCGCGTCGGTGTTCGACGTCGACGATGTTGGCGCGCATCCCGCCCACGATGTCGGCCACCGCCGCGAGTACTCCCGGTCGATCGGGCAACTCGATACGCAGCCGAACGAGCCGGCCCGAGCGAGCCAGCGCGCGGAGCAGTACGGAAGAGAGCAATCGCGCGTCGATGTTGCCGCCGCTCAGGACGACGGCGACGTTCTGACCACGAAATGTCGCCGGGTGCGCGAGCAGTGCGGCGAGGCCGGCCGCGCCCGCGCCCTCGATGATGGTCTTTTCGATCTCGGCGCCGAGCCCGATCGCCTCCTCGACGTGTTGCTCCGTGACGATCACGATGTCGTCGACGAGCTCGCCCACGATGGCGCGGGTCAATTCGCCGGGCGCCGCGACCGCGATGCCCTCGGCGATCGTCGGGCCGCCGGTCGGTGCCGGCCCGCGCCCGAGCGCATGCAACATGCCGGCGTAGCCCTCGGCCTGGACACCGACGACGCGCACGCCGGGTCGCATCGCCTTGACCGCCACCGCGACGCCCGAGATCAGCCCGCCGCCGCCGATCGGCACGACGACGGCGTCGAGCGGTCGGCCGCCGCCCTGCGCCTCGGTCTGGGCGACGACCTCGAGCCCGATGGTTCCCTGCCCGGCGATGACGTGCGGGTCGTCGAACGCGGGCACGATCGTGGCCCCGCTCTTGCTCGCAATCCGTTGCGCCTCGCCGAGCGAACCCGCGTAGTCGACTCCCTCGAGCACCACGTGCGCGCCGTGGTGTGCGGTGTTCGAGACCTTGGTGAACGGCGTGTCGGCGGGCATGACGATGGTGGCCGCGATGCCGAGGAGGCGGGCGTGATGCGCGACGCCCTGCGCATGATTTCCCGCCGACGCGGCGACGACACCCCGGGCGCGCTCGTCGGCCGACATGTGCGCCAAGAAGTTGCGGGCGCCGCGCTCCTTGAACGCGCCGGTGAACTGCAGGTTCTCGAACTTCAGCCAGACGTGCGCGCCGGTGATGGCCGAGAGGGTCTCCGACGGTGTCGTCGGGGTCAGTCGCACCGCGCCCCGAATGGTCTCGGCCGCGGCCTGCACGTCG
>DASYJT010000027.1:0-1752 GCA_035996165.1 Acidimicrobiia bacterium | reverse complement strand
GAACGCGTAGTCGTCCGACGGCAGCGGCGGATGATCCTCCGCGGGCTTGCGCGCCATCACGGCGTCGACGACCGGGGCGAGCCGCTTCTGCTTCTCGCGTCCCTGCTTGTCGTCGCGGTCCTTGAACTCGGGCAGCACCTCGCGTCCGAACAGTTCGAGCGCCTCCATGATGTGCTCGTGGCGGTTCTTGCCGGCCTGGAAGCAGAAGATCACCTGGTCGACTCCGCACTCCTCGTACCGCCGCAGGTACTCGCGGAGCTGGTCGGGCGTCCCGACCGCACCGCGGAGTCCGCCGATCCCCTGCTCGACGACCTTGGCGCCGAGCCGATCTTCGTTCTCCGATGCCGCGATCACCGCTTCGGGGTCGTAGCCGTGCTCGGCGCGGCGTTGCACGAACTCTTCCCACACGTTCGTCACCGCGGGCCGGTGCCGTCCGAAGACGTAATAGTGCGCCAACGAGTAGCCGAAGAAGTTCGCGCCCTCGAGCCCGCGCCGCATCGCCTCGTCTTCGTCTTCGTGGCACATGAACGTGGTGACGCACGCGACGTTCGCGTTCACCGCGTCGCCGATCGGCACCGCTTCCTTCGCCAGCGTTGCGTAGTAGTCGTCGACCCAGTACTTCGCCTCTTCGGGGTCGACGAAGGCGAACGCGAGCGCGCCGATCGCTTTCTGCGCGGCGAGATGAATCGTGTCGCGCCGACTGCACGCGACCCACAGCGGCGGGTGGGGCTTCTGGCGAGGCTTGGGCACGACGTTGCGCGGCGGCATGGTGACGAACTCGCCCGAGTGGCCGGTGAAGGGCGTCTCCGTCATGCACCGGACGGCGACGCGCAACCCTTCCTCCCACATCGCGCGCTTGCGTTCGGGATCCACCATGAACCCGCCGAGCTCCGCTTCCGACGAGGATTCGCCGGTCCCGAAGTCGGCCCGGCCGCCGCTCACGAGATCGAGCATCGCGATCCGCTCCGCGATGCGCGCGGGATGGTTGAACGGCGGGGGCGTCTGGACGATGCCGTGCCCGAGCCGGATGTTCTTGGTGCGCTGCGACGCGGCCGCGAGGAAGACCTCCGGTGCGCTCGAGTGGGAGTACTCCTCGAGGAAGTGGTGCTCGACCTCCCACGCGTAGTCGATGCCGAGCGAGTCGGCGTACTCGATCTGGTCGAGAGCGTCTTGGATCAACCGGAACTCGGAGTCGTCGGTCCACGGACGCGGAAGCTGATGCTCGTAGAAGATCCCGAATTTCATTGCCCGACCGCCGCGGCGGGCTCGGCACCGAGGCTCGAGAACTCTTCGAGGATCGCGTCGCGCCGGGGATGCGAGGCCAGCGCGTGCTCCACCTCGCCCCGGGCCTGGCGCACGAAACCCTCGCGGTTGGCGCCGAGCGACAGCTCCAAGGCGGTGTCCCACAGGGTCCCGATCACATCGGCGCCCGGGATCTTCGTGCCCGACTCGCCGACGAAGGTGCGGTCGCGCATCTCGGTCAGCGCCGTGCGCAGGTAGTCGACGTGCGGTGTCTCGTCGGCCCGCACGTACGCCACGAGGTCGGCGGCACGACCGTCGCCCGCGACCAGCGCGGTGTCGGCGAGGACTTCTTCGGCCCACGCGAACGTGTGGAACGCCGACACCTCGATGAACAAGAGCCCGACCATCCGGCGCACCATCATCTCGAGCGAAAGATCGATATCGGGGAAGCGCCGCATCGCCTCCGCGTTGCGGCGCACTTCTTCCGGCGTCGGCGCCTTGCCGTCGGCG
>DASYJT010000026.1:0-5262 GCA_035996165.1 Acidimicrobiia bacterium | reverse complement strand
GCGAGACGATGCACGACTACGACCGCGCGATCTCGGCGGGCAGCCTGATCCGCTGGTTGCGCCCGAGTCTCGACGCCTTTCCCGAACAGGCGGCGTACCTCGTTCCCGACCCCGAGCGCGTGGAAGCGTGGCGCGCGCGTTTGGCCGAGGTCGGCGCCGGCCCGTTCGTAGGCATCAGCTGGCGTTCGATGATCCGGACGGCGGAACGCCGGCTCGAGTACACGCGCCTCGACGAGTGGGGCGACATCTTCGCAACCCCCGACGTGACGTGGGTCAACCTCCAGTACGACGAGTGCACGCGCGAGCTCCGCGACGCCGAGAAGCGCTTCGGCGTGCAGATCCATCGGTGGGACTGGCTGGATCTCATGAACGACTTCGACGAGGTCGCGGCCCTGATCACCGCGCTCGATCTCGTCGTCGCACCCGTCAACGCGGTGGCGATGCTCAGTGGCGCCCTGGGCGTGCGCACGGTCGCCATGGGAAATCGCTACGGCTGGGGCGAGCTCGGATCGGGTCGCATGCCGTGGCAGCCCTCGATCCGCGTCGCGTCGCGCATGCCGAACGAGGAATGGGACGAAGTCCTGGCGATCGCGGCGCGCGAAGTCGCGCACGTGGCGGCGCCACTGAACGACAAAGCCAGCGTGTGAAGTCGGGGTTGGAGGAGGAACAAGTGCTCGACCTGAACGGATCGACGATCTTGCTCACAGGCGGAACCGGCTCGTTCGGTAACGCGTTCGTGGAACGCGTCATTGACTGCTGGCCGGACGCGACCGTGCGCGTGTACTCGCGCGACGAGCTCAAGCAGTCGCAGATGCGTGATCGCTTCGGTGACAGCCAAGTGCGGTACTTCATCGGCGACGTGCGCGACCGCTCGCGGATGACCCGCGCGACCGAAGGCGCCGACATCGTCGTGCACGCCGCGGCGATGAAACAGGTCCCCGCGTGCGAGTACAACCCGTTCGAAGCCGTGCGCACGAACGTGCTCGGCGCGCAGCATGTCGTGGACGCCGCGATCGACGCCCGGGTGCGGCGGGTCGTGGCGCTGTCGACCGACAAGGCCGTCAACCCCGTCAACCTCTACGGCGCGACGAAGCTGTGTGCGGAGAAGATCTTCGTGCAGGGCAACGCGTACGCCGCCCAGGGCCAAACCCGGCTGGCATGCGTGCGCTACGGCAATGTCGTCGGCTCCCGCGGTTCGGTCGTGCCGGTCTTCCAGCAGCAACTGGAGCGGGACGGGCGCGTCACCATCACCGACGAGCGGATGACCCGGTTCTGGATCACCTTGCCGCAGGCCGTCGATCTCGTGCTCTACGCGCTCGAGAACATGGAAGGCGGCGAGGTCTTCGTGCCGAAGATCCCGTCGATGCAGGTCGTCGACCTGGCGCGCGCGATCGCACCGGACGTCCCGCACGAGCTGATCGGCATCCGTCCCGGCGAGAAGCTGCACGAGATCCTGATCACCTCCGACGAGGCGCGCCACGCGATCGACGCGGGCGAGGTCTTCGTCGTGCTGCCCGAGCATTCGTGGTGGGACGCCAAGGGCTCCAACATCATCGGCCGGCCGGTCGAGGACGGCTTCAGCTACTCGAGCGACAACAACCCCGAGTGGATCACCGTCGCCGAGCTGCAGGAGCTGCTGCCCACGGCGTGAGCCGAACGATCAAGCCCGTCCGGGGCATGGCAGCAGCTGTTGCCGACGGCGTGAGCCGCACGATCAAGCCCGCCGCGGGCAGGGCGCGAAACAATGCGCCCACCGGTGGGACCACGGGTGGGCGTACTTGTTTCGCGGGGGTCCCGGGATCGGGCCGGCGTGTTTACGAGCGTTCGAAGAGCCACCAGGTCACGCGGTCCCAGCCGTCTTCGGGACTCAGGTAACCCTGGCGGAGCAGCGTCAGCTCGTGCGGGAAGAGCTCGAGGAAGAGGCCGCCGTAGTCACGCCGGAACAGCGCGTTCTCGTGGCCGCGGTACGGCACCTCGACGGTCTCGGTGTCGAAGTACTCGCCGCAGAACACGTACCGGCTCGACGCCCGCACCATCTCGCTCATCACCTTGTCGAGCGTCTCTTCCGGCTGGTGGATCAGCACGCCCATGGTGAAGACGAAGTCGATCGAACGATCGCCGACCGGCAACTCTCGCGCCGGCGAATGCACCGCGCGCACACCGGGGACGCGCTGGTCGAGCAGGCGCAGCGCCTTGGCATTCACGTCGACGCCCGTCACGCGCGTCGGCGCGACCCGCTGCGTGATCCATTGCAGGTTGCCGCCGACGTTGCAACCCACCTCGAGCACGCTCTGTGGCTGGAGCTCATCGAGCAACGGCAGCCAGAACTCGCCCCGGCGGTCGTAGGCCGTCAGGTTGCGGTCGACGTAGTCGTTGCCGAATTCGCCCGACCACAGCGCCTCGAGCCGGCTCGCCTCGCTGGTCTTGGTGTGAGTGGAAGTCATACTTCTCTATCGACCGATCCGACCGCCGATGGAGAGTCGTGGAGAGCCCCCGCGTCGCATTGATGCAGCCCGCGTTCCTGCCCTGGCAGGGCTATTTCGGGCTGGTCGCCGCGGCCGACGTCTTCGTCCTCCTCGACGACTTCCAGTTCCAGCGCCACTCTTTCCACCAGCGGAACCGGATCCGCCTGGCCGACGGTTCGGAGACGTGGATCAGCCTGCCCGTCGGTCATCCCCGCGACGGGGATTTCCCCACGCTCGGTGAGGCCGTGCCCGTCGTGGACGCGAAGTGGCGGCGGCGACTGAAGGCAACGCTCGACCAGAGCTACGGCCGAACCCCGCATCACGCGACCGTGCGTGAGCCGCTCGACGCATGGATCGACGCTCCGTGGGCGTCGGTGGCCGACATGAACATCGCGTTCATCCAACTCGTCTCGGAGCTGCTCGGATTCGCGCCCGCGTGGCGGCGGTCGTCGGAGGTCGGCTCGACCGGTCAGCGTTCCGACCGCGTGCTCGACCTCCTGCGGCGGACGCACGCGCGCACGTATCTCTGCGCGCGCGGCTCGTACGAATACATGGCCGAGGACGCGTTGTTTCCGGTCGACGGGATCGAAGTCGTGTTCCAGGAGTTCGCGCCGCCCGCGTATCCGCAGCGCCGCGCCGACGAATTCGTGTCGCACCTCTCGGTGCTCGACGCACTGTTCGAAGTCGGCGCCGCCGAAACCCGCCGGCTCGTGCTCGAAGGTCAGCGCGCGTGGACGCCGTGGCGAGCCATGCCCGCGATGACCGCGGCGACGCGCGCCGATCCCTGACCGTCGACGAGCAGCTTCGCCGACGCACCGAGCCGGCTGCGCGCGTTCACGTCGGTCGCCAAGCGGGCAGCGACATCCGCCGCGGAGCCGACGTCGACCGCCGCGACCGCGCCCACGTGGGCCGCACCGGCCAACGCACGTCCTTGGCCTTGCGCGATCGAGAACGCAACCACGGCCCGACCGAGGCAGAACGCTTCGAGCATGGTCACTCCGCCGGCGGTCACCACGAGGTCGGCCACGGCCAGCTCCGGACCGAGTCCTTCGGGGGCGTGCACCGCCTCGACCCGTCGGTCGTCGGTACCCATGCCCCACGGGCCCACGACCTGGCGGATATGCGTCCCGGGGAGCGCATCGGCGATGGCGCTCGCCACCCTCGAGCCGTGCCCGTCGGCGTCGGAACCGCCGGTCGTGACCAGGACGCGCTCCACGACTTCCCGGACGGGTGTCGACGGCAGTGCGCGCAACCCCGGATCGACGAGCGCGTACGGCGCGCCCGCGACGACCGCGGCGGCGGTCGAGTGCACGCGCGCGTCGGCACCGGGGTCGGGGTCGATGACGAAGTCGACGGCGAGGTCGCGTTCGATGTCGTCGATCGCGATGACGAGGTCGGCGCGCACGCGCGAGCGATCGTCGGCGCGGACCCGGTACGAGTCGACGAGCACGACATCGCCGACGACCGCTTCGGGACCGAGCACGTGCAGCTCGGCGTCGAAGCCGAGCACGTCGAGCTCCTGGGCAAGGCCTTCCACCCGGCGCCGATGACCGAGGCCGATTCCGGGACCCTCGTCGAACGCGAGAACGATCTTCACTGCAGCCCTCTCGACCCGTTGCGGTGTGCGGTCAGACCATGTCCCACGTGACGACATCGTCCTCTTCGATATCGGTGCGTGCGATCCGGCCGACCAGCAACTCGATGAACTTCGGCTTCACCCCGTGCCCGGGGCGCTTGACCGTCAGCATGTCGGCGGTGACGACCGTACCGGCGGGAATGTTCGCCGCCGCGACAACCGAGCGCCGCGCCTTCGCGTACATCTCCTCCGACTCCTCGGCCGACGGTCCGCGCTTGACGCCGTCGCCGAGCGCGGCCTCCGTGTCGCGGATGTGTGCGACGAGGTCGCGCAGCTCCTGCGGCTCGGCGGCAAAGGGGTGATCGGGACCGTGCATCGTCCGGTCGAGGGTGTAGTGCTTCTCGACAATGCAGGCGCCGAGCGCCACCGCGGCGACGGCGGCGTGGGTGCCGTTCGTGTGGTCGGAGAGCCCCACGGGCAGGCCGAACGCGGCTTCCATGACCGGGATCGCGCGGAGGTTCATCACGTGCGCGGGAGCCGGATAGAGCGAAGCGCATTGGAGGAGCGCGATCTCGTCGCATCCGGCGTCGCGCGCCGCGACGACCGCTTCTTCGATCTCGCCGAGACTCGCCATGCCCGTCGACAGGATCAGCGGCCGCTTGCGGGCCGCCGCGTAACGGATGAAGGGCAGGTCGACGAGCTCGAACGAAGCAATCTTGAACGCGCCGACGTCGAGGGCGTCGAGCTCGTCGACCGCCTGGCGGTCGAACGGCGACGACATGAACTCGATCCCGCGCTCGCGGCAGTGTTCAGCGAGGATCGGCTGCCATTCGCGCGGCAGCGCGATCTCGTCGAGCAGCTCGTGCGCGGGCTTGGCGGCGAGCTCGTCGTCGAGGAAGTCGAAGCGGGGCGTCTTCGTCGAGTACAGCGTGCGCCCCGAGTAGGTCTGGAACTTCACCGCGTCGACGCCGGCCTCGGCCGCCACGTCAATGAGCTTGCGCGCGATACCGAGGTCACGATTGTGGTTCGATCCGGCCTCGGCGATCACGTAACAGGGGTTGCCCGGCCCGACCGGCCGGCCGCTCACCGAGATACCGCTCACCGAGGTGCCGTTCATCGAGGCGCCGTTCACGGGAGTGCCGAGGGCCGGGTGGTCATCCACTCAGATCGGCCGAAATGCCGCCGAATTGAGCCCTGTGATCCCGTACGGCCGGCAACTCG
>DASYJT010000025.1:0-4372 GCA_035996165.1 Acidimicrobiia bacterium | reverse complement strand
CGAGCCGTCGACTGCGCCTTGGACCGAAAGTGGAACGTGTTCTAGTCTGCTCCGGTCACCGCCCAGTCGGAGGGAGCCCGGCAATGGGATTCTGGAAGCACGCGCAAGACGATCCCGGCTATCTCGCAATCGTCGACCCCGACGGCACCGAGCACACCGCGGGCGCGGTCCTCGAGCGCGCCAATCAGCTGGCCCACGCGCTGCGCGCGCTCGGGCTGAAGAAGGGCGACGCCGTCGCGGCCGTGCTTCCGAACGGCGCCGACCCGTTCACCCTGTACCTCGCCGCGCTGCAGACCGGGCTCTACTACGTCCCGATCAACTACCGCCTGAGCGCACCCGAGATCGCGTACATCCTCGTCGACGCCGAGGCGAAGGCGTTCGTGAGTCATGAGCGCTTCGCGGCGCTGGTGGCCGCGGCCGCCGACGAGACGAACATTCCAGCCGACGCGCGGCTCGCGCAGGGCACGATTCCCGGATTCCGCTCCTTCGCCGAGCTCGTCGACGCGCAACCCACCACGCTGCCCGACGACCGATCGACCGGCGCCGCGATGCACTACACGTCGGGAACCACCGGCAAGCCGAAAGGTGTGAAGCGCGCGCTCGCCGACATCGAGCCCGACGTGAGCGCGGAGCTCTTCACGTTCTTGTTGCAACTGTTCGGCATCATGCCCGGCAACGACGAGGTGCACCTCAGCACGTCGCCGAACTACCACACCGCGGTCACCACCTTCGCGGGCAACGCGCTGCACATGAAGCACACCGTCGTGTGCATGGACAAGTGGGACCCGGAGGAGACGCTGCGGCTCATCGAGCGCTACGGCTGCTCGCACACGCACATGGTCCCCACCCAGTTCATCCGCATGTTGCAACTGCCCGACGAGGTCAAGCAGAAGTACGACGTCTCCGCGATGAAGTGGGCGATCCACGCCGCGGCGCCGTGTCCGGTCGACACCAAGCGCAAGATGCTCGACTGGTGGGGCCCGGTCATCTGGGAGTACTACGCGGCGACCGAGGGCGGCGGCACGATCGCACCGCCCGACGAATGGCTGAAGTACCCGGGAACGGTCGGACGCGTGTGGCCCAACTCGGAGCTCAAGATCACCGACGACGACGGCACGGTCATGGCCACCGGTGAGCCGGGGACCGTGTGGATGCGCATGGGCGCGGGTCGGACGTTCGAGTACAAGGGCGACGACGCGAAGACGAACGATTCGCACGACGCCGAAGGGTTCTTCACCGTCGGCGACGTCGGATACCTGAACCCCGACGGCTACTTGTTCCTCTGCGACCGCAAGAGCGACATGATCATCGCGGGCGGGATCAACATCTACCCGGCCGAGATCGAGGGTTGCATCCAAGAGCACGCGCAGGTCGCCGACATCGCGGTGTTCGGGATTCCCGACCCTGAGATGGGCGAGCAGATCAAGGCGATCGTGCAACCGTTGCCCGGCGTTGCCTCCGACGACGCTTTGCGCGCTTCGATCATGGAGCACGTGCAGGGTCGGCTCGGCAAGTACAAGTGGCCGCGCAGCATCGACTTCATGGACGAGTTGCCGCGCGAGCCGACCGGCAAGTTGTTGAAGCGCAAGCTGCGCGACCCGTACTGGGAAGGGCACGACCGCGCGATCTGAGCACGGCGCGGCGCAGTTCGAGGTGCCGCAGTTCGAGACACCGAAGTTCGAGGAGCACTGTTGACCGACGTCTTTACGGCCCATCACGTCATCGAGTACCCGGGTGGCTACACGCGCTCGGTTGGCCCCGTCATCGGCCGGTTCCTCACGGGGCTGCGCGACGCTCGCATCCTCGCGGTGCGCCTCGCCGACGGCCGGGTGCTCGTGCCGCCGACCGAGTACGACCCCACGACGAGCGCCGAGGTGGCGGCCGACGGCGACCACTGGATCGAGGTGGGCCCCCGCGGAACCGTGCAGTCGTTCACCTGGGTGGCGGAACCTCGCCCGGGCAAGCACACACTCACCAAGCCGTTCGCATTTGCGCTGATCCGGCCCGACGGCGCCGACACCGCGATGTTGCACGTCATCGACTGCGGTAGCGCCGACGCGATCCGGGTCGGGTCACGGGTGGCGCCGCGGTGGCGCGCCGAGCGCATCGGGTCGATCACCGACATCGAAGCGTGGATCCCGCTGGGCGACGGCGAGGAGCCCGAACCCGCCCCGTTGCACGTGCCGGCGGACGACGAGCAGCCGGTGACCGGGATCACGGTTCCGATCCGGCTGGAGTACGACCTCACCGCGGGTATCGCGACGACGCGCTACCTCAAGGGTCTCGCCGAGGGGAAGATCATCGGTGGGCGCGCGCCGTCGAGCGACGAGGTGTACGCGGCATCCCGCGGCACCGACCCGAAGTCGGGCGAACCCACGTCGATCGAGGTCGAGGTGCGCGACACCGGGGTGATCACGACCTTCTGTGTCGTAAACGTTCCCGGTCTCTCGGAGCTCGCTCCGGAGATCCCGTATGTCTCGGCGCAGATCCTGCTCGACGGCGCGAACAACACGTTCTTCGGCCTGATCCGCGGGATTCCTGTCGACGAGGTGCACATGGGTCAACGCGTGAAGGCCAAGTGGGCCGAGGAGCTGAAGCCCGACCACACGTCGATTCAATGGTTCGAGCCGTCGGGTGAGCCCGACGCCGACTACGAGATCTACAAGGACTACCTCTAATGCGTGATGTTGCGGTGGTGTCGTTCGTGTGCAGTACGACTGCGCGCGACGCGTTGCACAACGAGACCGAGATGATCGTGCCGGTGCTCCAGGATGCAGTCGAGCAGTCGGGTATCGCACGCGACGAGATCGGCTTCGTGTGCTCCGGCAGTCTCGACTACCTGCAGGGCGGTCCGTTCGCCTTCGTCGCGGGTCTCGACGCGGTCGGTGCATGGCCCCCGGTGCGCGAGAGCCATGTCGAGATGGACGCGGCGTGGGCGCTGTACGAAGCGTGGGTCGCGATCCAGACCGGCGAGGTCGACAGCGCGCTGGTGTACGGCTTCGGGAAGTCGTCGCCCGGTGACCTGCACGAGATCATGGCGCTGCAGCTCGATCCCTATTACACGTTGCCGCAGTGGCCTTCGATGGTCGACATGGCGGCGCTGCAGGCGTGCGCGTTCCTCGAGTCGAACGGCGCAACCGAGAAGGATCTCGCCGAGGTGGCCGCCCGCTCGCAGCGCAACGCCAAGGACAACCCGAACGCGTTGCGCAAGGGCGACGTGACGGCCGACGAACTGCTCGCGCGGCCGGTCACGCATCATCCGTTGCGTGACTCCGACATCTTCCCGATCACCGACGGCTCGGCGGCCGTGGTGCTCGCGGCCGGCGACCTCGCCCGCAAGGTGTCGAAGCGGCCGGCGTGGATCCGCGGGATCGAGCACCGCATCGAGGCGCACAGCCTCGGCGTGCGCGACCTCACCCGGTCGGAATCGACGCGGGCGGCGGGGGTGGCAGCCGGTGTCGGCGGCGGCAAGGTCGACGTCGCCGAGTTGCACGCGCAGTTCAGCCACGAGGAGTTGATCCTCGCCGAAGCACTCGGGCTCGACGCCACGAAGACGTCGGTCAATCCGTCGGGCGGCGCGCTCGCCGCGAACGCGGTGATGTCGGCCGGGCTGGTTCGCATCGGCGAAGTGGCACGGCGCATCACGAACGGCGACGCCGACCGCGGCGTCGCGCACGCCACGAGCGGTCCGTGCCTGCAACAGAACATGGTCGTCGTCTTGGAGGGTGAGTAAGCCCGTGCGGACGAATCGAAGCGCAGCGCAGATAAGGGAGCCGTTCTAATGGCAGGCGAGCGGGTAGCGGTTGTCGGGGTGGGCCAGACGGTTCACCGGACGGCGCGCAAGGACGTTTCGATGGCCGGCCTCGTGCGCGAGGCCGCGAAGGAAGCGCTCGACGACGCGGGCATGACGTGGTCCGACATCGACGCGGTCGTCATCGGCAAGGCGCCCGACATGTTCGAGGGCGTCGCGATGCCGGAGCTCTACCTGGCCGACGCGCTGGGCGCGGTCGGAAAGCCAATGCTCCGCGTGCACACGGCCGGGTCCGTCGGCGGTTCCACGAGCATCGTCGCCGCGAAGCTCATCGCGGCCGGGCTGCACGAGCGCGTGCTCACCGTCGCGTACGAGAAGCAGTCGGAGAGCAACGCAACGTGGGGGCTCTCGGTACCCATGCCGTTCGCGGCCCCGCTCGTCGCCGGCGCCGGTGGTTTCTTCGCGCCGCTGATCCGCGCGTACATGTACCGCTCGGGCGCGCCGCGCCACATCGGGCACCTCGTCGCGGTGAAGGACCGTCTGGCCGCGTTGCGCAACCCGAAGGCGCACCTGCATATCCCCGACATCGACCTGAAGATGGTCGAGGAGTCGTTCCTCTTG
>DASYJT010000024.1:0-15578 GCA_035996165.1 Acidimicrobiia bacterium | reverse complement strand
ATCTGGTTCTTCGTGAAGTTGACCATTTCGGCCGCCATGTCGGTGTCACGGATGCGGCTCTCCGAAGCGGAGAGGTTTTCCGTGGTGACCTGCAGGTTCGCAATCGTCGACTGGAACCGGTTCTGGTCCGCACCGAGTTGACCCCGCAGCGCCGACACCGAGGCGATCGCCGCATCGACCAACGACGCCGAGATGGTGTTCTGGGTCGTGTTGGTGACGTCGATGTTCGCCAGCGCGGTGTACGTCGTGTTCGTACCGCTGGTGATCCGCACGTCGTCGATCGACACGTGGATCTGGTTCAGGCTGGTGACGTTCGCGCCAACCTGGAACACACCACCGGCGGTGTTTGCGACTGAAGCCGCACCGCTGGCCGTGATGCCTCCGGCGATACCGTCGCCGACGCCGCTGATGGCGATGCCGGTCCCGGCGTTCGTGCTGTTGCGCTTGAGGTTGACGGTCCAGACGCCCGAGCCGAGGTCGGTGACCTTGACCGTGACGGCGCCGGTGAAGCCGGCGATGCCTGTGGTCTGGGTGTCGACGTCGGTCTGGAGCTCGGCCTGGAACGACGCCGCCGTGACATACGTGCCCGCGTTGACGGAGACGCTGACCTGCAGGCTGCCTGCAGTGTTGCCGGCGTCGATGTTCAAGCTGAACGCCAACGACGCACCCGCGCCTGCAACGGTGAGCCCGGAGCCGAGCCCGACCGCGGTCGACGTCAGCTGACCGGCCTGCGCGCCGAAGCTGCCGTCGAGCAGGTTCTGGTTGCCGAACGAGGTCGTGTTGCCGATGCGGTCGATTTCGTCGCGGAGCTGCACGATCTCGTTCTGCGCAGCAGAACGGGCGGTGCTGTCCGACGACGCGGTGTTGGCGGACTGGACGATCAGGTCGTGGATGCGCTGGAGCATCGAGTTGACCTGTGTCAGTGCGCCTTCTGCCGTTTGCACGACCGAGATGCCGTCCTGGGCGTTCTGCGTCGCGACCTTGAGGCCGGACACTTGCTTGTCCAGGTTCTGACTGATGACGAGACCCGACGCGTCGTCAGCGGCGCGGTTGATCCGGTAGCCGGACGACAACTTCTCGAGGCTGCTCGCCAAGCGGTCGTTCGTGGTGTTGAGATTGCGGTAGGCGTTGTACGCCATGATGTTCGTCTGAATGCGCATTGGCGCTTCTCCTCCGTGACCTGCCCGTCCAGTTCCCTGGACTTCCTCAATGCACTCCTACCGATGCTTCGGTAAGGAACCTGTCCTCGTCGGCGACCGAATCCCCGAGATAAGGATTTCGGTTGTGGATTCGGAGGCCGACCCGGACAAGAATTCTCCCGACTCCGTCAGGAGTTCGAGATGCCGACCATCTGACTCGTCTCGATCGGACGCTCCGAGACGCGGTCGCGCGGCGACGAGCCGCTGGCGACCGCCGAGTAGTACGCGGCCTTGCGGCGCGCGACCCGACCGTTGGGGCGCGCTTCCGCCTGTACGGCATCGGGCTCGAGCTGCGAGTTGATGCCGTCCTTCAAGAGCAAGAGCGCTTCCGCGCGCAGCTGGGAGATGCGCGACTCGCTGACACCGAGCTCGTCCGCGAGATCCTGCATCGAGCGCTCTTCGAAGAAGTAACCCTGCACGACTCTTTGCAGCCGTTCGGGAAGCGCGTGCACCGCGTCGACGAGGTACGCCTTGCGCTCGCGGTCGAGGATCGCGTCCTCGGGGCTCGCTTCGTCGCCGGCGATGAACGACTCGGCGTCGCCTTCGAGCACGAGGGAGTCGTAGTTGAGGACCGTTGCGCGGTGGACGTCGTCGACCAGCTTGTGCACCGTCTCGGTCGGTACGTCGAGCATGGTCGCCACCTCTTCGGGAGTCGGCGTCCGGCCCAACTTGTTCATCAGTTCCTCGTGGGCGGCCTGGAGGCCGCGGGCGCGGGCCCGGACCGAGCGGCTCGCCCAGTCGCGACCGCGCAGCTCGTCGAGGAGCGCACCGCGGATGCGGGTGGAGGCGAAGCGGTCGAAGGCGATGCCCCGCTCCGGGTCGAAGCTGCGGGCGGCCTGGGCCAGACCCAGCATCCCCGCCGACACGAGGTCGCTGCGGCTCACGTGGCTGGGCACCCGGTGGGCGACCTCGGAGACCACGTATTGCACGAGCGGAAGGTGTTGGCGAACGAGGTTGTCCTCGTAGGTCGCCCGCTCGATGTCGATGTCGGCCTTCTGTGCTGGCTTCACTCGGTTGCCCCCCGATTCGGTGCAGATGTGCACGATGTTGTGAATGTGGTTTGAGACTTCGGCGAATGGGGCAGAGCGGCTTGATTGGCCCGAGGGTTGAAAGAAGCGACCGCTTTGCGTGGCTATTCTCCGCGCGGTCTGTAGGGTGGGCAGATCACGACCGCTGGGAGGCGAGTAGTGGCGCTCGATGACGGCGAAAATCCGCGCGAGTTCGCGATCGTCGCCGACGAGCTTGCCCTCGTCCGGGCGGGCATCGCGGCGGTGCTCGAGGCGCGCGGGATCGAGGTCGGCGCGCACACCCGGTCGGGTCGTGAGCTCGTCAGCCTGGCCACCGTCGACCGGCCCGACCTCGTCGTCGTAGGCGCGCCGGCCGACCTCGACATCGCCGACGTCGTGCGCCGCCTCGTGCGGCTCCGGCCGCATCCCCGGATCGTCGTCCTGCTGCCGCCCGCCCAGGACCACGTCGTGCGCTACCTCCTCGGTCTGGGCGCGGTAGGCATCGCCCTGCGATCGGTCGACGCCGACGAGCTGGGCGTCGTCGTCGACGCGGCGCGCAAAGGCGATCGCTACGTGGTTTCGGCCCTGCACGGGGCGCTCTCGGGCGCGGTCGCGCTGCCCGCGCTCGACGACCGGACCGTCGCCGTCCTGACCGGGCGCGAGCGCGAAGTGCTGGTGCTCCTCACCGAGGGCCGCACGAACCGTGAGATCGCGTCAGAGCTGTCCCTCTCGCTCGCCACGGTGAAATCCCACCTCGTGCGCCTCTACTCCAAGCTCGAAGTCGGCAACCGGAACGAAGCGCTGGGCAAAGCCGTAGCCCTCGGCCTGATCAGGTAGTGACACCTGGCACGTCGGGTTCCTTCATATCGGGGTCGGTTCCGGCCGATGAGAGACCGGTAGCGGGTCGGTAGTTGCGACTCGCGATAGGGGCCTCGAGGTCGGATCATGGCGCTCAGCGACGTATCGAACATCTTGTGGCGCGAGCGGCAGCTCCTCGAGCTGCTCGTGTTCAAGCTCGAAGAAGAACAGCTCGTGCTCGCCGCGGGCCGGTCGCGCTGGCTCGCGTACGCCACGCGTGAGGTCGAGAACGTCCTCGCCGAGATCAAGCGCATCGAGCTGGAGCGCGCGGTGCAGGTTGCCGACGCGGGGCGTGAGCTCGGCTTGTCGGGATCGCCGACGTTGCGCGAGCTCGCCGGTCTGACCGCGACACCCTGGGACGGCATCTTCGCCGAGCACCGCCGGGCGCTCCTCACCCTCGCGCAAGAGATCGACTCGATCACGAAGTCGAACCGAGATCTCCTCCAACGCGGACACCAGGCCGCGCGCGAGGCCATCGCGGCGATGGGCGAGATTGACATCGACGCCTACGACGCGCACGGCACACTGCCCGACCGGTCCCTCGTTCTACGGATCGTCGACGAGGCGATCTGATGTCGGACTTCTCGGGGCTTCGTCTCGCGTTGACCGCGCTCCAGGCGCAACAACGCGGTGTGAACGTGGCTGCGCAGAATGTCGCGAACGCCAACACGCCGGGATACACACGCCAGGCCGTCAACCTCGTGAACATCGGCGCACCGGCCAAGCCGGCGCTGTTCTCGAAGTTCGTCGGCGACGGCCAAGGCGTCAAGGTCGACTCGGTCACGAGATTCCGCGACCAGTTCCTCGAGATCCGGGCCGCGCTCGAGCACGGGTCGATGGCGAGCCTCCAACAGGCGTCGTCCACGATGAACTCGATCCAGCAGCTGTTCAACGAGCCGTCGGACGTGGGTATCCAAAAGCAGCTCTCCGATTTCTGGGCCGGTTTCGACGACGTCGCGAACAACCCGGCGAACTCGGCCTCGCGCACGCAGCTCCTGCAGCGGGCCGACACGCTCGCCGCCAGTTTCAACTCGATCAGCCAGAGCCTCACGCAACAGCGCACCGACACGATCAGCGAGCTCGGCGCGACGGTCGCCGACATCAACTCGAAGGCGCAATCGATCGCGCAGCTGAACTCCGCGATCAAGACGAACACGATCGCCGGGCTCCCGGTCAACGACCTCGAGGACCAACGCGACCTCCTGGCGAACCAGTTGTCGGAGCAGAGCGGCGCGACGCTGCGGGCCGGGACGTTCAACCAGGTCAACGTGGTGCTGAACGGCACCGGCTTGGTGCAAGAAGACCAAGCCGCGTCGCTCAGCGTCGACACCACGGGTGCGGGTGCGGTCCTGCGCTGGTCGACCGACAACTCCGCCGCGTCCGTCACTTCGGGCAAGGCGGGCGGCGAGCTCGACGCCATCAACGGGACCATCCCGAACTACATCGCGAAGCTCGACGCCGTCGCGACGAACCTGCGCGACCAGGTAAACGCGCTGCACGGCGCGATCGGCGGCTCGCTCGCGGTCGCCGCCCAGGACCAGAGCGCGGCGGGCAACCTTCAGTTCCAGGTCGCGCTCGACAACGGCGGATTCGCGACGGTCACCGTCGCGGGCGCCGATTGGTCGGGCGCAGGGGGCGCGGCCGCGTTGCAAGCGACCCTGCAGGCTGCCGTCGACACCGCGGTCGGGGCCGGTAACGCGACCGCGACCGTCTCCGGCGGCAACGGCACTCCGCTGTCGATCGGGGTGGCGCCGACCGGCGCCCACCAACTGCAGGTCAAAGCGGCGGGGGCCAACCCGGGATTCGCCACGCTGCTCGGCGCCACCGCCGTGGGCACCGACGGCGTAGGTGGGCGGCAGTTCTTCACCGGCACCGACGCGTCGTCGCTCGCGGTCTCCGCCGGGGTCGAAGGGAACCCGGCCGCGATCGCGGCGGGTACGGCGGCCGGCGGACCGCTCGACGCGAGCAACGCGCTCAACCTTGCGAATCTCTCGACGAGCTTGACCGGCGCCGACGCCACGTACCGCCAGATGATCGTGCAACTGGGCGTCGACACGCAGACCTCCACGAACCGCGACCACATCCAACAGTCGTCGACCCAAAGCCTCGACAACGCCCGGTCGCAACAGTCCGGCGTGAGCATCGACGAGGAGATGACCAACCTCGTCGAGTTCCAGCACGGCTACGACGCCGCGGCCCGGCTCCTCACCACGATCGACACGATGCTCGACACGCTGATCAACAAGACCGGACTGGGCTAGGGCGAGGAAGGTAACGACTGATGCCGTCATCCGACTTCCGCATTCCGAACCAGATGCTGGTCAACAACTCGTTGATCGCGCTGCAACAGTCGTTCCAGAAGCTGGCCGACCTGCAGGGTCAGGCCGCGTCGCTCAAGCGGCTGTCGAAGCCGTCGGACGCGCCCGCCGACGTCGTGTCGGCGATGCAATTGCACGCGGGGCTCGCGCGCGGCGACCAGTATTCGCGCAACCTCAGCGACGCGACCGGTTGGCTCGGCAACGCCGACAACGCGCTGACGAGCACCGTCACACAACTGCAAAAGGTCAACGACCTCGTCGTGCAGGCCTCGAACGCATCGCTCGACGCGAGCTCGCGCCAGGCCATCGCGACCGAGATCGACTCGATCCGCAAGAGCCTGATCGGCGTTGCGAACACGCAGTACGCGGGGCGACCGATCTTCGCGGGAACCGCGAGCGGCGACTCGGCCTATGACGCCTCCGGCCAATACGTCGGGGTCTCGTCGGCGGTCGAACGCAACATCGCCCCGGGGCAGCGGATCCAGGTGAACGTGAACGGCGACACCGTGTTCGGGTCGCCCGGCACCGACGTCTTCACGACCTTGGCCCAGATCTCCAGTGCGGTCTTGAACAACCCGAGCCAGCTCAACAACCTCCAGGCCACTCTGGGTACACAGACAGCCCAGGTCCAGACCCAGCTGGCGCAGGTCGGATCGCAATTTCTTCGCGTACAAAACATGCAGAGCCAAAACACTTCGAATGGGCTGACGATGAAACAGAACCTGTCCAGCATTGAGGACGCCGACATCGCCGAGGTGATGGTGAACCTCCAAGCCCAGCAAGTCGCCTACCAGGCCGCACTCCAGGCCACGGCAAAGGCCATCCAACCGTCGCTGACCGACTTCTTGAGGTAGGAACCCATGCTCGAGACGCACACAGCGACCGATGTCGCCGAGATCACCTTCCCGGCGGGCCTCCCCGGCTTTCCCCACGCGCACCGGTTCGAGTTGGCGCCGTGGGGCCCGGCGGGCAGCCCCTTCCTCCTGCTGTCGTGCACCGAGGACGCCGACGTCGGCTTCGTCGTCGTGCCGCCGTGGGTCTTCTATCCGGAGTACGAGTTCGAGCTCGACACGGGCACCGCGGAGCGATTGTCGCTCACCGAGTCCGAGGACGCGGTGGTGTTCACGGTCGTCACGTTGCGCGAGCGCCCGGAGGACTCGACGGTCAACTTGCTCGGGCCGATCGTGGTGAACCGGTTCTCGCACGAAGCCGCGCAGGTCGTGTTGCCCAGCGCGGGATACAGCGTGCGCGCGCCGTTGGCTATTGCCAGTTGATCCGCGTCGGCGGGCGCCGGTGACTCGTACTCAGTCCGCGCCTTCAGAGTCGCGAAGTAACCACGGAACGTGTTGACCTGCTGAGGTACGCGCGTTGACACCGCGCGTACCTGCAATATGCGCGTATGCTGCGGGCCCGGCGCCTACGGCGGCCGCCACGGAGGGGGTACATCGTGCTCGTGCTCACGCGACGTGCGAATCAGAGCATCATGATCGGGCACGAGATCGTCGTGACGGTGCTCGAGGTGCGCGGTGATCAAGTGCGCCTCGGTATCAAGGCGCCGCGCTCGATCGACGTGCACCGCGAAGAGATCTTCGCCCAGCTCCAACAGGCAAACCGCGACGCCGCGCAAGCCCCGAAGCAGGCGATCGAGTCGCTCGAGGGCTTCGCCCCGCCGAGCGATGCCGACGCCGAAGCGCCCACCAGCGGCTGATCGCGCGGGCCGGGCCGGCTACCGGCTGATCGACGTCGGCGTCACGCCGAGTGCTTCGGCGACGGCCGCGTTCGTCACGTGTCCGTCGAGCGTGTTGACGCCCGCCGCGAGCGCAGGATCGCCGTAGACCGCATCGATCCCGCCGGTCGCGATGGCGACCGCGTACGGCAGCGTCGCGTTGGTGAGCGCGTACGTGGAAGTGTGCGGCACCGCCCCCGGGACGTTGCCGACCGCGTAGTGCAACACCTCGTGGCGGACGAAGACCGGATCGGAGTGCGTCGTCTCGTGGATGCCCTCGATCGTTCCGCCCTGATCGATGGCACAGTCGATGATGACGGCGCCCGGCCGCATCGATGCCACCATGTCGGCGGTCACGAGCACCGGCGCTCGCCCGCCCGGTAGGAGAACCGCGCCGATGACGAGATCGGCGTCGCGCACCGCGCGGGCGACCGCGGCGCGGTTGCTCGCGAGCGTCTGGATGCGACCCTTGTGGATCTGGTCGACCCACCGGAGCCGGTCGATGTTCTTGTCGAGCAGCAGCACTTCGGCTTCCATGCCCTGTGCGATCCAGGCCGCGTTCCACCCGACGTTGCCGGCGCCGAGCACGACGACTCGCGCCGGGCGCACACCGGGTGCGCCCCCGAGCAGCACTCCGCGCCCGCCCTGGCGCCGCTCCAGGAAATGCGCCCCGATCTGGGGCGCCATGCGGCCGGCCACCTCGCTCATCGGGGCCAGCAGCGGGAGCTGTGCGTTCGGGAGCTGGACCGTCTCGTACGCGATCCCGGTTGTACCCGACTCGATCAGCGCGCGGCCGACCTCGGGGTACGCGGCGAGGTGGAGGTACGTGAACAGGACCAGCTCGGGGCGCAGGAACGCGAGCTCGGACGCCTGCGGTTCCTTCACCTTGATCACGAGCCCGGCGCGTTCCCACACGTCGGAGGCAGCGTCGACGATCTCGGCTCCGACGGCGCGGTAGTCGTCGTCGGTGATGCTCGAGCCGATGCCGGCATCGCGTTCGACGAGAACGCGCACGCCGTGGTGACGCATCTCGGAGACGCCGTCGGGTGTGATCGCGACGCGATGCTCGTCGGTCTTGACCTCGCGCGGAACGCCGACGACCAGCGGTGTGGTCACGCCGCCAACGTAGTACCCGTCCGGTGTCAGAGCGCGCGAACCACGTCACTCATGAAACGGGCGATGGTCTCCGGCGTGCCGAAGTCGGAGAACTGGCACACGAATCCTTCGACGCCCCGGTCGACCTCGCTCGCGAGCGCGGCGGCGACCTCGTCGGCGGTCCCGGCGATCACCCCGCCCCAGGAACCAAAGCGCCGGTGCGCGGTTGCGATCGTCTCCTCGCGATCGGCGCCGTCGCGCGCGAGCCCGATCGGGTGTTGCACCGACACGCGCGCGTTCCCCGCGAGCGGCCGGAGCTCGTCGAGCCGGTCGAGCGCGTAGCCGGGGCAGTTCCACCAGTCGGCGAAGCGCTCGACGATCGGCATCGTGAGCTTGGGTCCACCACCGCCGATGTGCACCGGCACGCGCGATTGCCGCGGTACCGGGCGACCGGTCGCTTGGTGCAGCGTGAAGTGCTCGCCGGAGTAATCGAACGTCTCGCCCGAGAACATCAGGTCGACGATCTCCAGCGTCTCCCGCAGCTTCGCGGCGCGGATCGCCGCGGGTTCGGGTCCGAAGCCGAAGGCGCGCAGCTCGTCGGGCACCGACCCCCATCCGATGCCCAGCTCGAGCCTCCCGCCCGAGATCACGTCGAACGACGCGGCGGTCTTCGCGAGCAGCGCCGGATGACGGAACGGGTTGCACAACGTCAGATGCCCGATCCGGATGGTCGACGTGCGCGCCGCGAGCGCGGTCGCGATCGTCCAACCCTCGAACGTGTCGACCTCGGGCGCCATCGGTGCGGCGAAGTGGTCCATCAACCACACCGAGTCGAAGCCGGCTGCTTCCGCCGCGAGCGTGCGTTCGAGCATTCGATCGAAGCTCATGCGGATCTGCGGGAGATACACACCGAACCAGGGGAGCGCCATGCCGGCCGGACGCTAGCGTCCCCGTCCGATGGAGCTCCAGGACGCGCGGGTCGTCGTCACCGGCGGTGCGAGTGGCATCGGCGCCGCGTGTGTCTCGCAACTGCGCGGGGCCGGCGCACGCGTCGTCGTTCTCGACATCGCCGACGCACCGGCGGCCGACGCGGCGTGGCGCGTCGACATCGCCGAGGAGGGCGCGGTCGTCGAAGGTGTGCGCGCCGCCGTCGCGTTTCTGGGTGGGCTCGACATCGCGATCTTGAGCGCGGGAGTGGGTGGGAGCGCCGCGCTCGTCGACCTGACGACCGAGGAGTGGGATCGCGTCCTGAACGTCAATCTCCGGGGCGCGTTCGTGAGCTTGCGCGAATGCGCGCGGTCGATGTCCGATCCGGGTGCGATCGTCGCGGTCACGAGCATTTCGGGATTCTTGAGCGAGAGGTTGATGGCGCACTACGCGGTGTCGAAAGCCGGCCTCGCGCAGCTCGTTCGCTCGGCGGCCCGCGAGCTCGGCGGGCGCGGTATCCGGGTCAATGCAGTCGCGCCGGGCACCACCGACACGCCGATGTTCTCCGCGACCGATCGGCTTCCCGGTTACCGCGAGCAGGTCGCTCGGCGCGCCGCGCTCGGACGCGTCGGCACCGCGGCCGAGGTCGCGCAAGCGGTCGTTGCGCTGTGCACCCTCGATTGGGTGACCGGACAGGTCGTCGCCGCCGACGGCGGGATCTCGTTGCACAGCCCGATCGACCCGCAAGAGGCACTCGAAGGGAAACACTCGTGACTGCACGTGCGCACCACAGTGCGATCGTCGTCCGCGACGTCGACGCGTCGTTGCGCTTTTGGCGCGACGGCATCGGCTTCCAGGTGATGATGGACAGGTACTTCGACGGCGATTGGAGCGCGCTGTTCGTGGCGCCCGCGAACCGTTTGCGCTCGGTCTTCCTCGGCGACCCCGAACGCGCCGACGCGGGCATCGTCGAGCTGGTGCAGTTCGACGGATTCGGCACCCTTCCCGTCGAACCGCCGACGGCGCGCCTGCCGGCGACGACGCCGGGATTCTTCTTGCTGTCGTGCTACGTCGACGTCGACGAGGTGCTGGCGCGGCTGGACGGGCTCGGCCTCGGTGGGCAGCCGCGCCGCATCGTCGTTCCGTCCAGTCGCGGCGACGTGGAGATGGCAACGGTCGTCGACCCCGACGGCGTGCTCGTCGAGCTGATCGCCGCGCACGCCCTGTGAACCGTGCCGGCGCGGGGATCCGGGGCATCGTCTTCGACTTCGACGGCCTCATCCTCGACACCGAGGGCCCGGTCTTCACCGCCTGGCGGGAGGAGTTCGAGGCGCACGGTTGCCCGCCCCTCACGATCGACGAATGGTCCGCCGAGATCGGGACGAGCGGCGGGCTCGACCTCGTCGCTCTCATCCGCGAGCGGGCGACGCGCCCCTTCGACGAGGACGCGATGCATGCCCGCCGCCGCGAGCGTCGCGACGAGCTGCTTCGGGCCGAGGTCGTACGGCCCGGCGTGCACGCATGGCTCGACGAGGCCGACGCACTCGGGCTACCGCTCGCAGTCGCCTCGAGCTCGCCGCGCGAATGGGTGGAGCACCATCTCGAGAACCTCGGATTGCGCTCGCGGTTCCGATCCGTCGCCTGCTTCGGTGACGGTCTCGCGGGCAAGCCGGCCCCCGACACCTATCTCGCGGCCTGCGCGGCTATCGAGATCGAGCCGCGCGCGGCGATCGCAATCGAGGACTCTCCGAACGGTGTCGCGGCCGCGAAAGCCGCGGGCTTGTGGTGCGTTGCAGTTCCGCACGCGATCACGCACGGGCTCGATCTCTCCGACGCGAATCTCCGGCTCGACTCACTCGCCGACGTGACACTGGGCGAAGTGATCAGCCGCTTCGACGCGAACGGTTAACAGCGACCACCCCAGGGCTGGTTGCCCTGCCACTTGTAGAGCGACCACGCCAACTCGTCCTGATCGAAGTGGGACGCGCGCGAAGGAAGCACACCGACAAGGTCGCGGCGTTGCGCATGCACAGCCGTGCTGTCCCATGTCGACGGCAGGAACTGGTACGCGCCGTAGTAACCGGACGAGCTCACGATGTCGTACCGGCCGCCGCTCTCGCGCGCGCGGGTGCAGACGAGAAATGGGTCGTCGTGGTGACTGCTCACACGACCGTCGTTCGCGGGCGCCGCGACGAGCGTCGGAGCCGACCACCCGGAGGGCGGACCGGTCGGCGCCGCGAGCGGATTGCTGGCGGCGGCGGAGGCGAGCGCGTTGAAGCGCGCGATGGCCTTGAGCCGCGCCGCCTGATCGCGCGCCGCGGCCAGTGCGACAGTGGCTTGGCGGCGCGCCGTGTTCCGGATGTCGACGAGCTGCGCGTCGAGCACACCCCGCTCGTGCGCGACCTGGCGCAGCACCTTCTGCTGTACGACTCGCTGCGCCTCGAGGCTGCGGCGCTGCGCTCGGAGGTCGTCGACGGTTGCGGTCAGCTTGGCGATCGCGGCGTCGCCGCCCGCATTGGCGTCGTCGACGAGATGCGCGCGCCGGGCCGAGTCGAGGGCGGTGTCGCCGAAGATAGAGCTCAGGCCGACATCGGCGGTCTTGTAGATGATGACCGCCCGGGCGGTCGCGATCTGGCGGGTGTGCTCCATGCCCGCCTGCACGACTGCGATCTGGTGCTCGACGTCGGCGATGTTGGCGTTGATGCGGGCGGCGTCGGCCTGCGCGGCGAACCAACGCTGCGCGGCCGCCTCGATCGACAGCGTGGTCGCGGCGAGCCGATCACTCGCGGTGACCGCGTGGGCGGGGATCGCCGGCAACAGCCCGAGCGCGCTGATGCACGCGATCGCGACGAGTCGCGTCACGTTGATTCGCGTCAGCACGGTGCGAAAGTGGTGCTCCGCCACACCGGTGCTGCGCCCGACGTTCGCCCGAGAGCGACCGGGTCGGCGCATGAGTGTCGAACCTAACAAGCTGTGGTCTCCAGGAGCCGCATCGCAGATCACCCTTCGTGGTGGTTGTCGTACCCCCTGCAAGAAGATCCTGATCAGCGGCAACCTAAATTTTTTTACGAAAATTCGCTCCGGGGAACGTTTACGCGATCGTTGCACCACCTTCGACCGGGATCGTCTGCCCGGTCAGGTACCGGGCATCGTCAGTCAACAAGAAGATTGCGACGTCGCCGATGTCGCGCGCCTGCGCGTAACGACCGAGCGGCACGCGTTTTCGCGCGCGCTCGATCGCTTCTTCGGTCGCAAACGTTCCGCCGGTCATCGGTGTGTCGACTCCTCCGGGACAGATGCAATTCGCGCGCACATCGTGCGCGCCGTACTGCACCGCGAGCAATCGCGTCAGCGCGTCGACACCACCCTTGCTCGCGGTATACCCCGCGCCGAACCCGTGACCGCGAATCGCCGCGGTCGACGCGATGGTGACGATCGCACCACCGCCGTTCATCAACATCGGCAGCGCGTGCTTGATCACCGCGAACGTGCCGACGAGATTGACGCGCAGAACATGCACGAAGTCGTCGACCGAAACCTGGTGCGCGGGTTGCAGGTCGGGACCGTGGAAGATGCCGGCCGCGGTCACGACACCGGTGATGCGTCCGAGCTCCCGGCCCGCGCGTTCGACCGTGTCGGCGACCGCCGCGTCGTCGGCGACGTCGCACGGATACGCGACGGCCCGGCCTCCCGCCTCGCTCACGATCCGTGCCGTCTCCGCCGCGTTCTCGGCGGCCCGGTCGACGACGGCGACCGCCGCGCCCTCGCGGGCGGCCCGTTCCGCCGTCGCCCTCCCGATCCCGCTTCCGCCGCCCGTCACCAGGACTGTTCCGTGCAGCATCGTTTCGCCTTTCGGGCCTGCAGGCGGGACCCCGCCTTGGCCGTCGAAGCTACGCCGCACGTACTGTGACACGCATGTCAGGAACCGCACGGGACATGCACGGGGTCGACGGCAAGGTGATCATCGTGACGGGATCGGGGCGCGGCGTCGGCCGCGGGATGGCATTGCACCTCGGTCGCGGCGGTGCCCGCGTCGTGGTCGCGGAGTGGAAGCCGCACCTGCTCACCGACACCTGCGCCGAGCTCAGCGCGCTGGGTGTCGAGAACCTGGGTGTCGTGTGCGACATCCAGGACAAGGACCAGATCGACGCGATGGTCGCGCAGACCGTCGACCACTTCGGCCGAGTCGATGCGATCATCAACAACGCGCAGACCTTCCGGCCGCTCGCGCCCATGGCCGAGGTCAGCGCCGACGACTTCGACGTGTTCTACGACTCGGGGGTGAAGGGCACGCTGTGGGCGATGCAGGCCGTGTACCCCCACATGCGCGCGCAAGGTTGGGGTCGCATCGTCAACTTCGCGTCGTCGATGGGGATCACGGGCGGCACCGGTTTCGGCGCGTACAACGCGTCGAAGGAAGCGATCCGCGCGATCACGCGCACCGCCGCGCGTGAGTGGGGCGCCTACGGCATCACCGTCAACGCGATCGCACCAGCGGCCGCGACGCATCACGGCGAAGCGGGAAAACAGAGCGAGGGCTATCGCATCTTCATCGAGAACTGCCCGATGGGACGCCAGGGCGATCCGGAGCTCGACATCGGACCGATCGCCTGGTTCCTGTGCTCCGACGCGTGCAGGTACCTCACCGGCCACACGTTCATGGCCGACGGGGGCGCCTTCATGTGGGCGTGAGCGCCGGGGCCGAAGCGCTCGAGACCGACGGCTACCGGGTGATCGACCCGGTCGAGACGCGCGCCGACGACTTCGACACGCAGGGACACCTGAACAACGCGGCGACGGTGCGCCTCTTCAACGACATGCGGGTGGCGTACGTGCACGGCCGCATCGGCGCGTGGTGGTCGGAGTCGATCCGAACGAACGAATTCGTGATCGCGGCCCGCGAAGTGCACGTGCTCTACGAGAGCGAAGGCCGGCCCGGCGAGAGCTTCGTCGGCGGCATGAAGTACGTCGGACGCGATGGCAAGGCCGCGGTGCTCGAGCAACGCCTCGTCGAGGCGACGACCGGTCGGCCGATCGCCCGGGCCTGGGTGGTCCAGCTCGTCGTACAGCACGGAAAAGTGATCGAGTGGCCCGACCGCTATTTCGCCCGAGTCTCCGAGATCGAAGGCCGCGACATCCCGGTCCGGCCGCGGCCCGTCCCGCGGCCGTGGGGCCCGCCCGAATAATCGGCGCGTGTGGATGAGCGCGTGTCGATCAGAGTGCGGCGGTGAGGAGCGCGTCGAGCGCGCCCACGGCTCGCGGGATCGCCGCGTCGTAACCCTCGGCGACGATCGCGTCGCCGATCAGCTCCAACTCGAAGTACCCGCGGTATCCGGCCGCGCCGAGCTCGCGCACGATGCGGTCGATCGGGATGTCCCCGTCGCCCGGCACGAGTCGTTGCGACGATGCCACCGTGCCCACTTTGAAATCGCTCACTTGCACGAGGGTTATGCGATCGATCCCGGCTCGGATCGTCGCCGCGAGCCCGCGCTCGGCCCAGCACGCGTTCAGTTCCATGCACACGCCGGTGTCGAGTCGCCGTGCGAGATCGATCGCGTCGCGCAGCGTGTGCACGAAGCCCACGTCGACCCGTAACGAGTTCGTGTGCTCGATCGCGAAGTCGACGCCACGCGCACGCGCTTCGTGCAGCACGGGCGCGAGGGCCTCCTGCAGTGCGTCGGCGGCTTCCTCCCACGTGAGCGGCGCGAACGGGCCGGTGGTGAAGACGATCGACTTCGCTCCCACGACGGTGGCGGTCTCGATCGACCGGACGAGCCGGTCGCGTTGTCGGTTCCACCGGCCGGGATCGGCCAAGTGGAACGGTCCGAGACCGATGAGGTCGACGACGTGGAGTCCGCGTTCGAACGCGTCCGTCACCAAGGCGGTGCCCGCGTCCCATCCGAACTTTTCGAGCTTGGCAACCGACACGCCGACGTTGGAGATCGCGTGCGCCCGCCAGAAATCGAGGTCTTCGGCCAACGAGAGCCGGAACGTGCTGATCGCGCTCACGCACGCGCGCGGATGCACCTTCAGCCGAGCGTTCTGCCGCGCGCGATGCTGCTGCCGCCGTCGAGCTGCAGGTTGACTCCCGTCACGAACCCCGACTCGCCGCTCGCCAGGTACACACATGCGTCGGCCACGTCGTGCGCGGCGCCGAGCCGGGTGAGGTGCATACCTTCGAGCGCGGCACGCCGGTCGGCTGCAAGGTCGGCGTCGCGACGGTCGTTCAGCACGTAACCGGGACTGATCGTGTTGCACCGGATCCCGTGCGCCGCTTCCTCCACTGCGATCGCGCGGGTGAGGCCGTTGAGGCCGGACTTGGCCGCGACGTACGCGGCCAGTCCGGGGCTCGGGCGTTCGCCCTGGCGGGAGGAGATGTTGACGATCGAACCGTGCCCGGCGGTGCGCATGTGCGCGATCGCGGCGCGGGCGCACCACATCGGAGCGG
>DASYJT010000023.1:0-2602 GCA_035996165.1 Acidimicrobiia bacterium | reverse complement strand
GGACGCATCCATTGCTCGATGTCTCCGAGCCGGATGTCGGCGAGTGCGAGGTCGGTGCGGGGCAGGTCGATGCTCACGCCCCGAGCCTATTCCCGGGGATCAGTTGTCTCCCACGTTGGGCATGAACGGGGGAGTGCCCTTCTCCGAAGCGGCGAACAGCGTGGCCGACGCGGCATCGATCGACTCGATGGTCCACGGCTTGTCGTCGGTGGCCTCGGTGATGGGCCGCCAACCCCGCACGAGTTGCACCTGACCGCCCATGACCTTGACGACCTGGCCCGTGACTCCGGCGGCAAGATCGGATGCGAGCCAGCACACGACCGCGGAGATGTTCTCGGGTGCGAACCGGTCGAACTCGCCTTCCTTTGGATTCATGAAGTCGCCCGCGACCTGCTCGGTGAGGCGCGTGCGCGCCACGGGGCAGATCGCGTTCACGCGCACACCGATCCGTTCGAGCTCGCGCGCCATCACGATCGTCATCGACGCGATGCCCGCCTTCGCGGCCGCGTAGTTGGCCTGGCCCGCGTTGCCGTACAGCCCCGACTCCGACGCGGTGTTGACGATCTTCGCGTTGACGGGTTCGCCGGTCTCCTTCGACCGCGTTCGCCAGTACGCGGCCGCGAACCGCGAGGTGGCGAAGTGGCCCTTGAGGTGGACGTCGATGACCTGGTCCCACTCGGACTCGTCCATGTTGAAGCTCATCTTGTCGCGCAGGATGCCGGCGTTGTTGATGAGGATGTCGAGCCCGCCGAACTCGCTGACGGCTTGCTGCACCATCGCTTCGGCACCGGTCCACGACGAGACGCTGTCGTAGTTCGCGATCGCGCGCCCGCCCTTGGCCGCGATCTCGTCGACCACTTGCTGCGCGGGTGTTGCATCGGCGCCTTCGCCCCCGCTCGATCCACCGAGGTCGTTCACCACTACGGCCGCGCCCTCCGAGGCGAGGAGCAATGCATGACTGCGGCCGATGCCGCGCCCGGCGCCGGTGACGATCGCGACCTTGCCGTCGAACAGACCCACTGGTACTCCTCCGCGTTGCGCGATTCCTGACGAGCGCGTCAGGTTAGGAGGGCGCGTTGCAACTCGGCAACGTCGTCGACGCTGACGAGCAGCTCGCGGACACTCACGCCGACGCCCAGGACTCGGGCCCGTACCGGGAGCGCGAGCGTGATCCGGGCGATCGGGCGGTGCGCACCGTTGACCAGCCAACGACCCCGCCAGCCGTGCACGCCGACGCTGACGATCGGGCGATGCGAGCTCACAGCGCTGATATCGCCCCGCGAGAACCGGCTGCGGAATGCAAACGCCATGCGGATGCGAATGGTGTCGCCGTCGACCTCGATGTACGAGAACCGTTGCGGCATGAGAAGGAGGGCGAACAACCACGACCACAACTTCGAGTACCTGATGCGGATGCGGGTGGTCATCGGTCGTCACCGTACGCCAACCGCATGCCGATCAGGGCGGTCGAAACGAGGGGCATGGTCGTGAGCTCGGCGCGTGTGCACCAGGCCGCCCGGTCGGTCGACTCGTCGGTCTCGTGCACGAGCGTGCCGCCGTCGATCGCGGTGCGGTAGATGATCCGGATGCTGTGATAGTCGGTCGCGACCTCGCCGACGCGCGCGGGACGGTGCATCGAGTCGACGGCCAGGAGCTCGACGACGTGGCCGGCAAGACCGGTCTCCTCGCGCAGTTCACGGATCGCGCCGGCTTCCGGATGCTCACCGAACTGGATGCCACCACCGGGCAACGTCCACGATCCGGGCGCCTCCGTGATGTCGGAGAGGCGGCACAGGAGGAGCCGATCGTCGGGGTCGACGCACACGTTGTACGCCGCGACCCGCTGCACCCGGACGCGATCCTGCGGAACCGAGCCGGGTTCGCTCACTCGCCCGTGAACTTCGCGTCGCGCTTCTCGCGGAACGCGACCATGCCCTCGACCAGGTCGGGCGACGACGTGGCGAGCGCCTGGAACTGCGCCTCGAGCTCGAGGGAGCGAGGCAGATCGGTCTCGAACGACGTGTTGAGCAACCGCTTCGAGAGGCCGAGCGAGCGGGTCGGCCCCGAGGCCAGCTGATGCGCGACGGCCAGCGCTTCCGCAAGCAACGTCTCGGGGCTTTCGGCGCACCGGTACGCGAGCCCGAGGTCGACCGCTTCCGCGCCGGTTGCGCCCTCGCTCAGCATCAGCATCGCTTTCGCGCGCGGCAGCCCGACGAGCCGAGGGAGCAGGTACGCGCCGCCGGCGTCGGCGACGAGTCCCCATTTGGCGAACGACCACATGAAGCGGGTGCGCGGGTGCACCAAGACGAAGTCGCAGGCGAGCGCGAGGTGCGCGCCCGGACCCACCGCGACACCGTTCACGGCCGCGATCGTCGGCTTGTCGAGCTCCCAGAGCTCGCGGATGAAGGTTTGCACGCCGATGCGCAACGCCTCCGAGGTGGTGCGGGGATTGAAGCCCGGTTTGCCCGCTTGCGTCACCGTCGAGGCCGACAGGTCCATACCCGCGCAGAACGCGTCGCCTTCGCCCGTGACGAGCACCGCCCGGACTTGTGGATCGGCGCGGAACTCGCGAATGGCGTCGGTGATGCCGTCGCGCATCCCG
>DASYJT010000022.1:0-4767 GCA_035996165.1 Acidimicrobiia bacterium | reverse complement strand
TCGCTGTTCCGAGACGAGCTCGGCGAACGCAGACCGGTCGATGCCGACTTCGAGCTCGGCGTCGCGTCCCCGGACGACCTCGATCCCTCCCGCACTCGTGCGCAGGGTCCAGGCCTCGTCGTCGACCGCGATCGCGAGTGGCGCGAGCTCGAGGCGATCTGCGTCGGCCGCGGCGCGCTCGCCATTGCGCGCGATCGCGTCGCGCCACGCCTCCGCCCAGAAGGTCGCGGGGTCGACCTCGGGGGCCCAGCCGGCGCCGCGCGTCCGCGTGTCGACGCTGCGACGTGGTGCGGGGTCGGGTGTGGTCATTGCCTACGTCCGCTCGTGTCGCGGTCGGGGGTCGGTCGCGGATGGCCGACGAGCGCGAGGAACCGGTCGGCGGAGGCGAGCAGCGCGTCGCGGTCGGAGTCGGTCGCGCCCCGGGTCTCGAGCTCGAACAGGCCGACGTCCTTCGTCATGATCGGACCGACGTGGTCAGCGATTGCGTCGAACGATCGAAGCCCGACGAACACCTCGAGCGAGAAGCTCCGCCCGCTGCCACTCCGTAACGCCTCGCCGAGCGCCGAAGGATCGAGGCCGGCCGACTCGCCGAGCGCCATCGCGTCGTGCGCGAGCGCGAAGTGCGCGGCGTTCAGCGCGTTGTTGATCAGCTTTGTCCGCAGCCCGCTCCCGAGGGGACCCATATGGAAAACGGGATCGCCGTAGGTGGCGAGCACCGGACGCGCACGCGCGACTGCGTCGTCGGTGCCGCCCACGTACACCGTGAGCTTCCCGGCCGCGGCTACCGCGCCGCCGCCGCTCACCGGGGCGTCGATCGTGTGCACGCCGCTCGCCGCGGCCGCCGCCGCGATCTCGGCGCACTCGTCGGTTCCGATGGTCGAGTGCAGTGCGAGGACGGTTCCCTCCGCCATACCCGCGATGACGCCATCCGGGCCGAGGGTGACTTCCCTCGCGGCGTCGCCGTCGGTCACGCATATCCCCACCACGTCGCTCACCCGACCCAGTGCGGCGGGATCTTCGGCGAACGCGGCCTGCCCGGCGAACGGTTCGAGCGCCGCCGCGCGCCGCGCCCAGAGCGTGGTCGGTACGCGCCGGTCGATGATCCGCCGCGCCATGCCGGCGCCTTGACTGCCGAGACCGATGAAGCCGGCCGTGGTCATCTCCAACCCCCTGGCGTCTCCGCCGGGTGACGATAGGTGACAACCGGGACGCGCGTGACATCTACTTCGGCGGCGGCGCCTCCCCGTCTTCGGGTGCGATCACGTTTCCGCCGGGACCGTCGTCGTCGAAGATCGTGACGGTCCCGGTGCTCCGAACGATCGCCGTCCCGGTGCTGGCGCTGAGCTCGACCGCGAAGGCCTGATCGCCTTCGATCGCGGTGTCCGCGTTGACCTTGACGACGATCGTCTTGGCGAACTGCCCCGCCGCGAACGACACCTTGCCCGACTTGGCGAGGTAGTCGGAGCCCGCGTTCGCGGTGATGTCGCTGGTCGCGTAGTGCATCGTGAATGCGGCCGCGGCCGGCGTCGGGAGGGTGACGAGGAGCGTGACGGTGCGCGTGGTCGCGTCGCCCTCGTCGACGGAGGCGTCGCCGATCGTGACCCCCTTCGGAGCACCGGCGTCGTCGTCGATGATCACGCCCTGCCCGCTGCCGCGGTGTATCTGCATGCCGACCGGCAACGAGAGCTGCACGTCGAAGTCCCGGTCGCCCTGGTTGGTCGTGTCGCTGTTGATCTTGATCGCCACGTACTTCTGGTAGGTGCCGGTCGCGAACGAGAGGGCCTTCTTCGTGACTCCCGTGTAGTCGACGCCGGCGGTCGCGCTCCCGTTGGAGGTGCTGTAGCGAACCGACACGCCCGACGTCGCAGGACGCGCCAGCGTCACGGCGAACTTCAACAGGCGGGTCCCGCTGTCTCCCTCGACGACCGAGGCATCGCCGATGGAGACGGCCTGACCGGCGACGACGTTCACCGACGCCGATCCGCTGATCGATCCGATCGACGCGCTCACCGATGTCGTCCCCGGATTCCATCCCCGCGCCAGGCCGGAATGCAGCCCGACGGTCGCGATCGTCGCGTCGGCCGTCGCCCAATCGACGACCGACGTGATGTCGTGCGTCGAGTTGTCGGAGTACGTCCCGGATGCGAAGTACTGCTGCACGGCGTCGGTCTGGATCGTCGTGCTCGCGGAGACGATCCCGATCGCAGTCAGTGCGGCGTTCGAGACGTCGAGGTCGATCGAACCCGAGCTCGGAGCCGCCGAGCCCGACGGCGTGAACGCACCATGGAGATGGTGGATCGCCACGTTCGACGACGTGAAGGTCGCCTGCGCCTGCCCGCCGACGACCGGCACCGTCGCGAACGGCGTAGTGCCGTCACTGAAGGTGACGCTGCCGATCGCGTTCGACGGCACGATCGTCGCGGTGACGTGCGCGGACACGCCTGCGGGAACCGATGCCTGGTCGACGGACATTGTCGTGGTGCTCGGCTGCAATCCCTGATCGCCGCCGATCTCCCACAGGCCTCGGCCGAAGGTCGCGGCGCGCACGAAACTCCCGTCGGACGCGATCACGAAATCGCGCACCGCCACGTTCGGCAGACCCAGCCCGTAGCGCGCCCAGGTCTGTCCGCCGTCGATCGTCCGGTAGAGCCCGATCTCCGTCGCCGCGTAGATCGTCTGATCGCTCGCGTCGGATCCGTCGAAACGCACCGCGTAGATCGCGACGTTGGGCAGGTCGGCGCCGGTGCCGTTGCCGTGGAACGGCGCCCAACTCGTCCCGCCGTCGGTGGTCCGGAAGAGGTGCCCGACACTCGCGGGAACGAGCGAGCCGTCGAACATGATCGACGAGACACTCGAGACGAGGAACGTGCGACCGTCGGTGGTGCCGCCGAGGTGCGCCGCGGATCGCGGGATGGCGACGCCGCTCGTCGACTGGATCTGCTGGCTCGTCGCGGGCCCGACCCCGAGCGGCGTCGGGTTCACCGACCACGAGATCGGACCGCTGCCCGTGTCGGTCCCGATCGCCGCGCCGCCGGCGCTCAGCGCGACGCCGAAGAGACGCGTCCCCGCAGCCGGACTGTTGTAAGTGAACGGCGACGCGTCGAGATCGCGCACCGATCGCGATCCGAACGTTCCGTTCGCCGCCAGGCGAATTGGAGTTCCACCCGGGTTCGCGGCGAACGCGGCCCAGATCTCGGTGTTGGTGTTGTAGAGGAGCTCGCCGTTCGCCTGCCCGGTGACCGCGCTCACGCGTGCGAAGAACGGGATGCCGCTCGGAACGGGCGGCGAGCTGAACGATCCGCCGACGTCGCAATGGCCGGTCGCCGCGAAGCAGAAACGCAAACCGCCGGGCAGCGTCGCCCAGTACACGGCGGAGCCGCCGACCTTGCGGGTGATTGCCTGCTCGACGCCGTCGCCACCCTGTACCTGGTTGTACGTACCCACGGGTTGGGTCGGGTCGGAGTCGCGCATGCGGGTTCCGTTGTCCTGGGCGCCCGCGTACAGGAACGCGGTGTCGCCAGTTGCCGGGTCACCGCTCGCCAGGTCGTAGAACGTGTAGGTGGCCAGGCCGACGTTCGGGTCGCGCCAGCCGATCTGTTCGGCGACCGGATTCGAGAAGACGTCGTCGGCGACTCCGACTCCGCCATCCGTGCCGGCGATGGTGCGGACTCTGCCACCCGGCAAAGGCGCGATCGCGATCGCGTGCCAGTCGGCGTGCACGTACGGCAGTGTCCCGCCGGGCGTGCCGCCGCAGCACGACGGCAGCCAGTTCGACACCTCGGTCCAGGTACTCCCGCCGTCGGTGGTGCGCACGCCGCAGAGCTGGCCGCCGAACAGCGCGTCGTTCGGATTGGTCGGGTCGACCGCGACCGCGAGGTTGTACCAGGACTGGCCGGCCGCGATATTCATGTTCTGGCAACCGCTGGTGGTCGACGTCGGATTCGTGATCGAGGTCGCGCTCGTCGCGATGCCGGCGTACGTCTGGCCGCCGTCGACCGACTTGAGGAAACGCGCAGTTATGGAACCGGTGGGGCTCGCGGCTTGCACGTAGACGACGTTGCTCGCCGGATGCGTCACGTCGCCCCCGACGCCGACCGCCATGCGGCCCTGGGCTCCGAACGCGGCGCTGATCCCGAGCGAGCTCCATGTCGCGCCGCTGTCGGTCGACAAGAACAGGTCACCGACGTGGGTGGCGTCGCCGGTGCCCGCGGACAGCTCCGTCATCGCCGACACGACCCACCGCGACTGTCCGGCCGTCGTGCCCACGTAGCCGACGCTCCATCCGGCGGGCGCGCTCAGACCGGGGAGCGTCATCGCGCTGAACGACGCGCCGCCGTTGGTGCTGCGCCAGAGCCCGTTGTTCGCCGTGACCAGCACGACGTTCGGGTCGCCCGGATCGATGCGCACGTCGCGGACCGTCGTCGCTCCCGCCAGCGCCACCGGCGTGCCCCACGATGCGCCGCCGTCGGTCGACTGCACGACCGTCCCGCCCGCGAGCGAACTGTCGAAGGGATCACCGAGTCCGGCGACGATCCGCAGCGGGTTGCTCGGGTCGACGTCGAACGAGCCAACCGCGAGCGCGGGAAGGTTGTCGCCGATGGGCGTCCAGGTCGGCGCGGGCGCCGAGACGTTGGTGGTCTTCCAGATGCCGCCGTCGGCCGCGCCCAGGTAGACGGTGTCGGGATCGGTCGCCGAGACGCGCACGGTGTTGAGGCGACCGGAGTCGATCGCGTTGTAGTAGCTGCCGTTCCACTCGAACCGCGCGTT
>DASYJT010000021.1:0-2694 GCA_035996165.1 Acidimicrobiia bacterium | reverse complement strand
AGCTTGTCGGGGTTCATGGCGAGGCACATGGAACAGCCGGGCTCGCGCCAGTCGAAGCCGGCATCGCGGAACACGCGGTCGAGACCTTCGGATTCCGCCTGTGCCTTCACCGCGGCCGAGCCGGGTACGACGAGCGTCCGCACGCCCGCCTTCACCGTGCGCCCGCGTGCAACTTCGGCTGCGACCCGCAGGTCCTCGATCCGTGAGTTCGTGCAGGAGCCGATGAACACGGTGTCGACCGGGATGTCGCGCATCGGGGTTCCCGCCTTGAGTCCCATGTAGACGAGCGCCCGCTTCGCCGACTCGCGCGCCGACTCGTCGGTGAAGGCGTCGGGGTCGGGGACGGAGTCGTCGATCGGGATGGTCTGCGCCGGGTTCGTGCCCCACGACACGTGCGGGCGCAGCGTGGCGGCATCGATGAAGACTTCCTTGTCGAACGTCGCGTCGGCGTCGGTGACCAGCGCGCGCCAGTCGTCGAGCGCGCGCTCCCAGTCGGCGCCCTTGGGTGCGAAGGGCCGGCCTTCGAGATAGGCGAACGTCTTGTCGTCGGGTGCGACCAGCCCGGCGCGCGCGCCCGCTTCGATCGACATGTTGCATACGGTCAGCCGACCCTCGATCGACAGCCCGTGGATCGCCGAGCCGCGGTACTCGATGACCGAGCCGATCCCGCCGCCGGTGCCGATGCGAGCGATGATCGCCAGCACGATGTCCTTCGCCGAGACGCTCGAAGGCACGTCGCCGTCGACGGTGATCGCCATGGTGCCCGGTCGCATCTGCGGCAGAGTCTGCGTGGCGAGCACGTGCTCGACCTCGCTCGTGCCGATCCCGAACGCCAGCGCGCCGAACGCACCGTGCGTCGAGGTGTGGCTGTCGCCGCACACGATCGTCATGCCCGGTTGCGTGAGGCCCTGCTCGGGACCGATCACGTGCACGATCCCCTGCCCGGGGTCGCGCATGCCGTAGAGGCGGATACCGAACTCCTCGCAGTTCCGGGCGAGCACTTCCATCTGCTTGGCCGAGATCGGGTCGGCCATCGGCTTGTCGAGATCGGCCGTCGGAACGTTGTGGTCCATCGTCGCGACCGTGAGATCGGGGCGGCGGACGCCGCGCCCCGCGGCGCGCAGTCCGTCGAACGCCTGCGGCGAGGTCACCTCGTGCACGAGGTGAAGGTCGATGTAGAGGAGGTCGGGCTCGCCGGGCGTCGCGCTCACGACGTGGCGGTCCCACAGCTTCTCGGAAAGGGTCTCGGGCGGCTTGGCCATGTTTGCTCCTGTCTCAACATATGAGACGCTAGTATCGCTAGGTGATCAGTGTAACAAGCGGCATCCAGGTGCTCGATCGCGCGGTGCTCGTACTCGACACGCTCGCGCGCCAAGGGCCGTGCTCGCTGGCCGATCTGCAGCGCGAGACCGATCTTCCGCGGCCCACTGCGTACCGGCTCGCCATCGGGCTGGTTCGCCACGGCGTGCTGGCCCGTGATGCCGAGGGCCGGTTCGTGCTGGGGCACCGGCTCGCAGCCTGGGGCGCAGTGGCCGGGCGCGGGCTTCCCGACGCCGGGCGCCCGGTGCTCGCCCGCCTCGGCGCGACAACGGGTGAGAGCGCGCAGCTGTACGTGCGGGAAGGCAATCAGCGCGTGTGTGTCGCGGTGTATGAGCGCCCGAGCGGTCTGCGCGACACGGTGCCGCTCGGCGCGGTGCTCCCGCTCGAGCGGGGCTCCGGCGGGAAGGTCCTGCTCGCGTGGGCCGCCGACGCGGCCGAGTTCGCGGTCGACCGCACGGAGTTGGCGGCCGTGCGCAAACGGGGGTGGGCGGCGAGCGTCGGCGAGCGGGAGGCGGGCGTCGCCAGCGTGAGCGCGCCGGTGTTCGACGGGACGGGATCCGTGGTCGCGGCGGTCAGTGTGAGCGGGCCGATCGACCGGCTCGGCCAGCACCCGGGCCGCCGGCTCGGTGGGGCCGTACGCGGTGCCGCAGGCGACCTGACGACTGCACTGGGTGGTCCCGGCAACCCTCCGCACGTCACGGCGGGGTAACAAGGGCGTAACAAATAGCACCTACCGTCGGTTTCGTGAACGTCGAGGTGGTCCGCTGGCCGGCCGACGCTCAGCGATTGGCTGAGCTTCGGGAAATGCGCATACCGCGGTTACTTGTGGTGGCCGACGGCGACGGCGAGCTGCCGTTGCCCGTCGACTGTCTCGAGGACTGGGTCACTTCCGGCGCGCCGGAGTGGGAGGTCGACGCCCGGCGGCATGCCCTTGTGCTCCGGTCGGGCCGCCATGCCGTCCGGCCGCTGCTCGACGACGACGGCTTGCTGCATCACCGTGATGCGTGGGTCTCGCTCTCGCCCGTCGAGCAGGCGTTGGCGGGTGTGCTGCTGGATCGCTTCGGTGCGGTAGTGACCCGCGAGATGCTCGCCGACCGGGCGTGGCCCGCGGGCGTGCCGACCCGCAACGCGCTCGACGTGCATGTGTTGCGCCTCCGCCGTCGCATCGCCCCGGTCGGTCTCGAGATCCGCACCGTCCGGTCGCGCGGATACCTCATGCAATCGCGCGAGGTCGTGCTCTCGTAATCGCGCACCGCTGAGTAGCGTCCGGGGCGTGCGGCTCGGTATCGACAGCGGTGGGACCTTCACCGATGTCGTCACCGACGGCGGCCAGGTCGCGAAGGTCGCGTCGACACCCGATGATCCGGCGCGCGG
>DASYJT010000020.1:0-16039 GCA_035996165.1 Acidimicrobiia bacterium | reverse complement strand
TCGGCATCGACCTCAGTGGCGCCGCGATCGAAAGCGCGCGTCAACAGTCGTTCGCCCGCGCGCAGTTCGTCGTCGGCGACGTCATGACGGCCGACCTCGGCCGCTCCGCCTTCGACGTCGTAGTGCTCAACGAGGTCCTCTATTACGCGCCGGACGCGACGGCGTTTCTCGAGCGCATCCGCGCGCTCCTGAACGAGGATGGAAGTGTGGTCATCTCGATGTGGCGCCACCCGGGCGACCGGACGCTGTGGAAGGCCGTCGACACCGTGTTCCGAGTCGTCGACCGGGTCGAGATCCGCAACCGCGCCAACTCCGTCAATCCGCGAGGCTGGATCGTCGCTTGCTGCCGGGCGCGGAACTGAACCGACCGCTCACGCGCTCACATGTCTGCGTCAACTTTGCGTCAACGTCGTGAAGCGCAACTGCCGGCTGCGCGCGAGGGCGGCGATCGCACTCAGTGAAGCGCACGTTGCCGAACGGTCGAGGGCCGACGGCGCGAGCGGCCCCTTGATCGCATCGTGCAACAACACGACATCACCGGCGGCAAGGTTCGAGCAACCCGCGACGATGTGTTGCGCGCTGGCGTTCGGCTCCCAGTCACACGGGTCGATCGTCCACAACCAGGGCCGAACGCGCGCGGCCAGCATTGCCAGCGCGCCCTTGGCGCTTACATACCCCTTGGGTGGACGAAAGAGCCGCACGGTCTGCTCGGCCGCGTGTTCGACGAGGCTGCGTCCGCGTCGGTATTCGACCATGAGGTCACGCAGACCGAGGCGCCACGGTTCGGGGTGGGAACACGAGTGCGAGCCGATGTCGTGGCCGTCGGCGACCATGCGGCGAACGATCGAGGGGTTCGCCCGCGCTTGCTCTCCGACGAGGAAGAACGTCGCCCGGATCCCGAGGCGTGCGAGCTCGTCGAGGACCTCGACGGTGTAGCGGGGGTCGGGTCCGTCGTCGAAGGTGAGTGCCACCGCCCCGCCGGCGGAATCGAGGCCCCGCCGGATGTTCGCCCCCTTGATGAGGACCTTCGAGGCGGCTTGCCGAACGCCGACGTTCATCCGGCGTGCGTTCCGATCGATCCCGAGGCCACTCACCCAAGGTACGAGATTTCCGATAAGGCGCTGTCCGAACGTACCGATGACCACACGAGTCCCCCGTACGATTGCGGGCGCCGGCCGTGCTCGGACGCGCTGATCCGGCGGCCGGCCCGCCCTGAAGGAGACACCCGCGATGGGTGACCGCATCGACGACCGCGATCAATGGACGGAGAGCCGACCGACCGAAGGGCGTCGAGCACTGCGTCTCGACGAACTTTGGGGGGCTCGGGAGCTGGTCGCGTTCCTCGCACTGCGCGACGTCAAGGTGCGGTACAAGCAGGCCGTGTTCGGAGGTGCGTGGGCGATCGCGCAACCTCTCGCGGCAGCAGTCATCTTCACAGTCGTGTTCGGAAGGTTGGCGAAGATCTCGAGTGGCGACGTGCCGTACCTCGTGTTCGCGTTCTCCGGATTCTCGCTGTGGTCGTACTTCTCGACCGCGGTGAACGACGCGCGGAACAGCCTCGTCGGCAACTCGGCGCTCATCACGAAGGTGTACTTCCCACGGCTCGCCATCCCGTTGGCGAGCATCCTCCCCGGTCTCGTCGACCTCGCCGTCGCCCTCGTCGTCCTCGCGGTGATGTGCGTGTCGACGGGAATTCACCCCGGGCTCGAGATCCTCACCGCTCCGCTGTTCCTGTTCGGCGCGATGGTGGTCGCGTTCGGTGCGGGCACGCTCTTCGCCGCGTTGAGCGTGCGCTACCGCGACGTACAACAGGTGTTCGGGCTGTTGCTGCAGCTCTGGCTGTTCGCGACGCCGGTCGCATATCCGAGCACGCTCGTCAAGGGCGGATGGCGATGGCTCTACGCGATCAATCCGATGGTCGGCGCGGTCGACGGCTGGCGCTGGGCGCTGCTCGGAGGGCGGGCACCCGGGCGGGAAGCCCTCGTGTCCGCGCTCGTCGCGCTCGGGTTGCTCTACGCAGGTCTGCGGGTCTTCCAGCAGAGCGAACGTCGATTCGCCGACGTGATCTGATGGGCCGCAACGCCATCGAGGTCGAGGGGCTTGGTAAGCGCTACCTCCTCGGCGAGGACCACGGCCGCGCGCAGAACCTGCGCGAGACGCTCGTGTCGGGTATCAAACGCTTCGGGCGACCGGGGCCGCCGCGCACCGAGCTGTGGTCGCTGCGCGACGTGTCGTTCGAGGTCCCCCAGGGATCGGCGCTCGGCGTCATCGGTCGGAACGGCGCGGGCAAGAGCACGCTGTTGAAGATCCTCACGCGCATCACCGAGCCCACCGAAGGTCTCACCCGCACGCGCGGGCGCGTCGGGTCGCTGCTCGAGGTCGGCACCGGGTTCCATCCCGAACTGACCGGCCGGGAAAACGTGTTCCTGAACGGCGCGATCCTCGGCATGCGCCGCGAGGCCATCGAACGCACCTTCGACGAGATCGTCGACTTCGCGGGCGTCGAGCGGTTCCTCGACACCCCGGTCAAGCGTTACTCGTCGGGCATGTACTTACGCCTGGCGTTCTCGGTGGCGGCCCACCTCGACGCCGACATCTTGTTGGTCGACGAGATCCTCGCCGTCGGCGATGCGGAGTTCCAGAGGAAGTGCCTCGGCCGGATGGCAACCGTCGAACGCGAAGGCCGGACCGTGGTGTTCGTCAGCCACAACCTCGACGCCATCGTTCGGCTCTGCCCGACATGCGTCTGGCTCGACCAGGGCGCGGTGGCCGCGATCGGGCCGGCCGCCGAGGTCATCGACACCTATCTCTCGGCCGGCGTGCAACGCCTCGATCGCCAGACATTCGACGAACCGGCCGGCGTCCCGGTCGCCGTCCGGTCGGTCGCCGTGCTCAATCCAGTGGGTGAGTCCACTTCGGTTCTCCGACGAGACGAGCCGTTCACCGTCGAGGTCACGTTCGTCGTCAACACACCGGTGCCCGATCTGAACATTGCCGTCTCCGTCCAGAGTCTCCGCGGACTGCGAGTCCTCGACGAAGCGCTCTCAGATCATCCGCAGCGCGTGCTCGGGCCGGGTGAGTACACCGCGCGGCTCGCCATCCCCTCGATACTCAACGCGGGCGACTATGTCGTGGGCGTCTGGGTGGGCACGGACTTCGAGGAATTCTTCTGGCTCGAGACCGCGGCGACGGTGCACCTCGAAGGCGCCGCGAACGGGCGCGCGGATCGGGTCGTACAACTCGGGCTGCCCTGGGAAGTTGCTCCCACCGAGGCCGGATCCGAAGCGGGCTAAGCCCCGCACCGAACGCGATCGCGGATCGGCGCGAGCCATTGCTCGGCCTCGGCGACCCACGCGTCCGGAACTGCCTTCCGCCGACGCTCGTCCCGATGACGGAAGGCGCTCGGCCAGACCATCGCCTCCAGCGCGCGCCCCACCGAGCGAGGCCGACCGACGGTGCGCGACGACCGGAGAAATGCGCGCGCGGCCGCAATGCGCCGACCCGATCGCTGATGACGGTCGCCGATCCACAAGTTGATTGCGTCGGCAACGACGACATCGCGTGAGGCGCGCTCGGCCGCATACTTCGCCTCGATGATCCCGAGCTCCGCACGGATGTTCTCGAGTGAACGCGACATACCACCGTCGTGGACGCGGTACGCCACCAGCGGACGATTGACCGGCGCGTGGGGAGCGGCGAGCGCGAGCCGGATCCAGAGGTCGTAGTCGGCGCAGACGCTCAGAGACTCGTCGAACGCGCCGACGCGTCGTACGAGCTCCGTGTCGACGACGACACCGGACGCGCCGCCGGGAATGGGATTGCTCACGAGGAGACGGTCGCCGACCTCGCGTCCGAGGGGCGGCTGATTGCTTTCGAAGATGGCGAGGTCGTCGTCGATCTGCACGGCTCCGCACGAACTCCAGAGGGCGCCATCACTTTCGACGAGCCTGTGCCACTGCGCCAGCAACTTGTCGGGCGCCCAGATGTCGTCGTCGTCCGTGAACGCGACCCAACGCCGGGTCGCGGCCGCGATCCCACGGTTGCGCGTCGCGGCGACACCGAGCGGTGATTCGTTCCGAATGACTCGGACGCGTGCGTCGGCCGGGATCGAGACCGGAGGGTCGGAGCCGTCGTCGACGACGATGACCTCGAAGTCGACACCGCGTTGGTCCAGGACGGCCGCGAGCGTGATGTCGAAAAGGTCCTGGCGATTGTGAGTCGGGATGACCACCGACATCCCGTCTCGCCCGCTCGTCGGCATTCGGTCCATGAACGTTTCCGGCTCTCCTATTCGTCTGCACACCAAAGATCGTCAGGTTACGGATCCTCTTGAATTCCCGGAGCCGGGGTCGATGATCACTGCGATTCAGTGCGGTTCGACGCCGATGGGGTCCGGGGATCCTGCAGCTCATCCCTAGGAACGGTCGGAAACGGACGCCGCCGCGGGTCCGGGATGCCGGATCAATAGGCTCGCCCGCGAGTGGTCCTCGCCCTGATCTGCGCACTCATCGCCAACGTCGCGTACGGATTCGGCACGATCCTGCAGACGATCGGCGCGCGCCGTGCGCCAACCTCCGAGCACCTCGACGTTCGGCTCGTTGCGCGCCTCGCCCGCGAACGCTTCTATGTCGGTGGTCTGGCCCTCGACGGAATCGGATTCCTGGCCTCGCTGGTCGCACTGCAGCGGTTGCCGTTGTTCGTCGTGCAGGCCGCGATCGCGGGCAGCATCGGTATCACCGCCTTGACGGCTGTTTTCGCGTTCGGATTTCGCCTGCGCGCGTCGGACATCGTGGCGCTCGCGCTCCTGATCGTCGGGCTCGGTCTGCTCGGCGCCTCCGCGCAAGGCGAAGACGCCGCCCGGTTGTCGCACCTGGGGGGTTGGTTGCTGCTGGCCGGAGCGATCGTCGTCATCGTCGCCGGCACGCTCGCCGCGCGGTTGGCAGATCCGCGCGGCGGACTCGCCTTGGCCGCCTGCGCGGGCCTCGGCTTCACCGGCACGGCGATCGCGGCGCGGGCGCTGCATGTGCCGACGACGCACTGGCACGTCGTGTTCCATCCGATCGCGATCGCGCTCGTCGTCTACGGAGCGTGCGGCCTGCTCATGTTCGCGAGCGCGCTACAACGGGCGTCGGTGACGGCGGCCTCGGCCGTCACGTTCGCGGTCGAGACCGTCGTCCCGTCGATCGTCGGACTTGCCGCACTCGGCGACCACACCCGCCCGCATTTCCAAGTCGTTGCCGTGGTCGGGTTCGGGCTTACCGTCGGTGCATCGATGGCCCTCGCCCGTTACAGCGAGCCGACCAAGCTGATCGACCCCGAACCGGTCGATACGCCAGAAGAAGGTGGTACCCGAGGAGGGACTTGAACCCTCACGCCCTTGCGGGCAACGGATTTTGAGTCCGTCGTGTCTGCCATTCCACCACTCGGGCGCGGTTCGTTTCCCACAAAGCGCGTGAAACGGGTCCGACCATCATGCCATTTCGGTACCATCCGAAGCGTGGTGGAGTTCGTAGTCGGCATCGTTGTCGGCGCGTCCCTGGCGGGACTCTTGATGATCCTGATTGCGCCATCGCGTCGCGTCCGGGCCGAACCGCCGCTGTCGCGCGAGCAGGAAACCCGCCTCCTGCTGGGCCAGGATCCGGAACAGCCGACGATCCCACCCGCACCGCGCGTCGAGCATCCCCGGCAGTACACGGCCACGGAGCTTGCCGCGTTGCAGCGGCTCGGCCAGGAACAACAGCAGCGCCGCAAGAAGCGCTGAACCGTCCGGACCGACGGTCAGGCCAGCGCGAACAGCAGCCGGGCCCGACAGGATTCCGCGCCGTCGACTGACGCGGTCGCGCGTCCCCAACCGCCGCGAGCGCTCAGTCGCTCGATGTCGACGGCCAGATCGAGTCGGTCACCCGGTTTGACCAGGCGCCGGAAGCGGACTTCTTCCACACCCCCGAAGAGTGGCAGCTTGTGCGCGAAGCGCGGGTCGGCCAGGACCGCGATCGCACCCGCTTGCGCGAGTGATTCGAGTTGGAGCACACCGGGGAAAATGGGGTTTCCCGGAAAATGCCCGGCGAGGAAAGGTTCCTCACCCGTCACCCGGTAGTGCGCCCTCACGCTCACCGCAGGTTCGCACGCGTCGACGTCGTCCACGAACAGGAACGGCGCACGATGCGGCAACAGCGCGACGAGCGCGCTCCGGTCGTCGGACATGCTCGGCGACATTACCGCGCAGTATTCGTGGTTACCGTCCCGTACGAAACGCTTCGTTCATCCATCATGTATCGACTGGTCACACGAGCGTGTAACTCTGCGACGTGTACAGGAGTCCAACCCCTCCCGGTCTCTTGTCCTGACCATCTCGCTCCCAGCTCACCCTCTCGTCCCCCCGGAGGTCTTCTCGTGCGCGTCGCCGTCGTGTTTCCCGGTCAGGGGACACAAGCAGCCGGTATGGGCGCGCCGTGGCACGATCATCCCGCGTGGAAGATCGTGGAGCAGGCGGAGGCCGCGCTCGGCGAGCCAATCGCCCCACTTCTGCTCGACGCGACGACTGAGCAACTCGCTCGCACACGCGAGGCGCAGCTCGCGGTGTTGTGCACATCACTCGTTGCGTGGGAGGCCGCTCGGCCCATGCTCGACGACGTGGTCGCGTTCGCGGGTCACTCGCTCGGACAGGTGACCGCGCTGATCGCGTCGGGCGCGCTCGACCTCGAAGACGGGGTGCGGTTTGCGGCGCGCCGAGCCGAGGTCACGCAAGCCGCCGCCGATGCGCGTCCGGGCCGGATGGCGGCGCTGCTCGGTGCGACCATCGAACAGGCCGAGGCCGCGTGCGCGGCGGCGCCCGACGGCGCGTGGATCGCGAACGACAACGCACCCGGTCAGGTCGTGATCGCCGGAACGCCCGAGGGCGTCGAGCTCGCGATCGCCGGCGCCAAGGAAGCCGGCGTGCGTCGGGCGACGAACCTCAGCGTCGGGGGTGCGTTCCACACTCCGCTGATGAGCTCGGCGCGCGACGGTCTCGTCGACACGCTCGCCTCCGTTGCGTTCGCAGCGCCGAGCGCACCCGTCGTGTCGAATCACGACGGCGCGCCCTACACCGGTGCCGACACCGAAGGTTGGCGCCGGCGGCTGGCCGAACACGTCACGGTTCCCGTGCGGTGGCGGACCTCGATGGAGACGTTGGCCCAACTCGGCGCGGAAGCGTTCGTCGAAGTCGGCCACGGATCGATGATCGCCGGCGTCGCCAAGCGCACCGTTCCCGACATCCGCGTCATTCCCTTCGGCTCCCCCGCCGATTGCAGCCGATTGTTTCCCGAGGAGATCTCATGAGTCCGCGTCTCGAGCTCGAAGGCGAACGAGTCGCCATGGTCGAACGCATGATCGTCGCGCCGGGTGTGGGCGTGTTCCGGCCACTCGATGTCGAAGAAGGCGCCACCGTCTCCGTCGGCGAGGCCGTCGGCGTCGTCGAAGGGCCGGGCACGCGCGAGCCGGTGTGCAGCGCGTTCACCGGCGTCGTCATCGGTTTCCTCGCACACTCCGGCGAGCGGCTGCGCGAGGGTCAGGCCGTCGCCTGGATGCGAGTCGCATGACCGCGGAGGTCGGCATCGTCGGTTGGGGCATCGCCGCTCCCGACGGCCGGGTCACGAACGCCGATCTCGAGGCGCGCCTCGACACGAGCGACGCATGGATCGTCGAGCGCACGGGTATCAGGGAACGTCGGGTCGCCGGACCGGGTGAGACCACCGCGTCGCTGGCGGTCGAGGCCGCGACCCACGCGATCAAGACCGCCGGGCTGACGCCTACCGACATCGACCTCATGATCGTTGCCACCGCCACTCCCGAACAGCCCATCCCCCACACGGGGGCGTTCGTCGGCGAGACGCTCGGGCTGCGCTGCGGTTCGTTCGACATGAACGCCGCGTGCGCCGGCTTCGTGTACGAGCTGGTCGTCGGCACCGGGATGGTCCAGATGGGCTACGAGCACGTGCTGGTCGTGGGTTCGGAGACGTTGAGCCGGATCGTCGACCCCGACGACCGGACCACCACCGTCATCTTCGGCGACGGAGCGGGAGCCGCGGTGCTCGCGCCGACGCGAGAGACTCCGGGAGTGCTCGCCTGGGACCTCGGTTGCGACGGCTCGGCCGCGGGCCTCCTCGAGGTCCGTGCGGGCGGGAGCCGGATGCCGGCGAGCGCGGCAACCGTCGCGAATCGCGAGCACTATCTGAAGATGTCGGGCCAAGAGGTGTTCCGCCGGGCGGTGCGCGCGGTCGTGGAGTCGGCGACTCTCACGCTCGATCGGGCCGGGATGACCGCCTCCGACATCGCATGGTTCGTGCCCCACCAGGCCAACGCCCGCATCATCGAAGCCGCCGCGAACCGCCTCGGGATCGGGCCCGAGCGGACGCTGGTCAACATCGAGCGCTACGGGAACACGTCGTCGGCCTCGATCCCCCTCGCGTTGTTCGAGGCGGTCGACGAAGGTCGCGTGCGCGACGGCGACCTCGTGTTGTGCTCGGGCTTCGGCGCCGGCATGACCTGGGCCAGCGCGCTGATCCGCTGGGGTGCACGGTGAGCAGCGTCGAAGACCGCGTCGCGTTCGTCACGGGCGGATCCCGCGGCATCGGACGCGAGACCGTGCTCGCGCTCGCGCTCGCCGGTCACCCCGTTGGGTTCTGCTACTCGTCTGATGCCGACGGCGCGGCCGAGACCCGCGAGGCGGTCGAGCGCGCCGGCGGCAAAGCTGTCGCGGTCATGGCCGACGTCGCGAATGCCGAGGCGGTCGACGCGGCCTTCCGTGAGATCGAGAGCGCGTTCGGACCGGTGACGGTGCTCGTCAACAACGCGGGGATCACGCGCGACGGTCTGGTCGTGCGCATGACCGACGAGCAATGGGGCGCGGTCATCGACACCAATCTCACTGGTGCGTTCCACACCATCCGGCGGGCAACCCCCGCGATGATGAAGGCGCGCTTCGGCCGGATCGTCAACGTGTCTTCCGCCAGCGCCCACGTCGGCCAGGCAGGTCAAGCGAACTACGCCGCCGCGAAAGCCGGCCTCGTCGGCCTGTCGCGCAGCGTTGCCCGTGAGCTGGCCCGGCGCAACATCACCTGCAATGTGGTCGCGCCCGGCCCTATCGTGACCTCGATGACCGACGACCTGACCGACGATTGGCGGGCCCAAGTAGAGACCGCCGTCCCGCTCGGACGCTTCGGCACCGCCGAGGAATGTTCGGCGGTCATCGCTTTCCTGTGCTCGGAATCCGCCGCGTACGTAACGGGCGCAGTCGTGCCCGTCGACGGCGGTCTGGCCATGGGCCACTGACCGAATCCACTACAAGGAGACAGCAATGGAACGCGCCGAAGCGCTCGTCACGATCAAGGAAGTCGCCGCCGAGGTCCTGAGCGTCGACCCCGACCTGGTTACGGAGACCGCGCGCTTCAAGGAGGACCTCGACGCCGACAGCCTCGACCTGGTCGAGCTCGTCATGGGTCTCGAGGAGCGCTTCGACATCGAGGTCCCCGAAGACGACCTCGAAGGGGTCACCACGATCGGCCAGGCGGTCGACCTCGTCCTCGGGAAGGTCGGCGCGTAGAACATGGCCGACGAACCTCGAACCGACGCGCTGGATCACCGCGGCCGCACGCGGGTCGCCATCACCGGGCTCGGCGTCAAGACCGGCGCCGGCACCGACCTCGACTCGTTCTGGTCGACGCTCGTGGCCGGGCGCTCGACCGCGGCCGGCATCACCCGGTTCGACCCGTCCGACCTGCCGGTTCGGTTCGGGTGCGAGGTCCGCGACTTCGACCCGACCGACTATCTCGGCGCCAAGGAGGCCCGGCGCGTCGACCGCGTCACCCAACTCGGTTTCGCGGCCGCGGCCGACGCGCTGGCGTCGGCCGGCGAACACCGGTGCGACCCGGCGCGCAGCGCGGTCATCGTCGGCACGGGTGTGGGCGGGCTGATCACGCTCGAGGAACAGGTCGGCATCTACAAGGACAAGGGCGCGGCGCGGGTCAGCCCGTTCCTGGTTCCGATGATGATGGCGAACGCGACCGCGGGAACAATCGCGATGCAGTTCGGATGGAAGGGCCCGAACTTCTGCGTCGCCACCGCGTGCGCGGCGAGCGCCAACGCGATCGGTGAGGCGGCGCGGCTCATCCGCGACGACAGCGCCGACATCGTGATGACGGGAGGCTCGGAATCGTGCCTCACGCCCACCGCGATCTCCGCGTTCGCCCGCATGACCGCGCTCAGCTCGCGCAACGACGATCCCGAGCACGCGTCGCGCCCGTTCGACGCGGAACGCGACGGATTCGTCATGGGCGAAGGCGCCGCGGCGCTCGTGCTCGAACGCTGGGACCGCGCGGTGGCCCGGGGCGCGCACATCTACGGAGAGGTCGTCGGCTACGGAAGGAACGCGGACGCATACCACATCACCGCGCCGTCGCCCGGCGGCGAGGGTGCGACCGCGTGCATGCAGTTGGCGCTCGACGACGCGGGGTTGTCTCCCGCCGACATCGGCCACGTGAACGCGCACGGTACGTCGACCCCGTTGAACGACGCGGCCGAGGCCGAGGCGATCCACAAGGTCTTCGGAGAAGCGCGGCCGGTGGTGACGTCGACGAAGGGTGTCACGGGGCATCTCATCGGGGCCGCCGGAGCGACCGAGGCGATCGCGTGCCTGCTGGCGTTCGCCAACGGGGCCGTGCCGCCCACGGCCAACCTCGAGCGGCTGGGAGACGACATCGCGCTCGACGTCGTCTCCGGGTCGGCGCGCCCACTCGCACCGGCTCCCGCCCTGTCGAACTCGTTCGGCTTCGGTGGTCACAACGCGACGTTGGTGCTGGCACCGCCTTCGTGAGCTCCACGCCCCTCCTCGCGTGGGCTGACGCCGCCGCCTCGGCCGAGATCACCGAGATCGACGGCCGGCGCGTAGTCGCGTTCCGCGTGGCGGGCGGCAAGCATCACGGCGCGATCGGGATCAACGGCAGCGCGACGGTCGAGCGGGCGGTGCGGCTCGCGGGCGAGCTGCAGCTGCCGCTGGTCGGCGAGCTCGACACGTCGGGCGCGGAGCTCCGCGACGGCGTCGCCGCGCTGCATGCCTGGGGTCGCCTCGCGCGTGAGCTCGTGCACATTTCCGGTGTCGTTCCCACGTTGCTCGCGGTCACCGGCGCGTGCGTGTCCGGGCCGGCACTCGCGCTCGGACTGTTCGACCACGTGGTGATGACGGAGGACGCCTTCGCGTTCGTCACCGGGCCGGAGTCGGTCGAGGACTTCACCGGCGTCCGGGTATCACGTGCAGAGCTCGGAGGCGCGCGCGTGCACGCGCAGCGCACGGGAGTCGCATCGCTCGTCGTCTCCGACGATCTCGCGGCCCGCGACGCGCTGTCGGCCCTGCTCTGGTACCTCCCCGACCATCACCTTGCCGATTCGGCCCGGTTGGAGACCGACGACGTGCGCGACCGCCCGTGCGATCTCGCGGCCGGCGCCGTGCCCGGACGGTCGACCGCGTCGTACGACGTCCGGGTCGTCGTCCGCGACGTTCTCGACACCGACTCGTTCCTCGAGCTCCGACCCCAATACGCGCCGAACCTCGTCACCGGCTACGGATCGCTCGGCGGACGCGCCGTGGGGATCGTCGCGAACCAACCGATGACGCGTGCGGGAACGCTCGACATCGAGGCGTCGCGCAAGGCCGCCCGATTCGTCTCGACCTGCGACGTGTTCAACATGCCGATCGTCACGTTCGTCGATACGCCGGGCTTCGAGCCGGGCCGCGACCTCGAATGGCGCGGGATGATCCGGCACGGCGCCGAGCTCGTGCACGCGTATGCCGCCGCGACGGTGCCGCGCATCTGCGTCGTGTTGCGCAAGGCGTACGGCGGCGCGTACATCGTGATGGATTCGCGCGGCATCGGAAACGACCTCTGCGTGGCATGGCCCAGCGCCGAGATCGCGGTGATGGGCGCCGCGGGTGCGGTCGCAATCCTGAACAAGGGTCGCACCGATCCAGGCATGGTCGACGAATACCGAGACGCGTTCGAGAATCCGTACCGCGCCGCGGAGCGCGGCCTCGTCGACGCGGTGATCGAGCCGGCCGCGACCCGGCATCTCCTCGTCGACGCCCTCGACGTGCTCGTCACCAAGCGCGGCACGCACCCTGCGCGCCGGCACTCGAACACGCCACTCTGAAGGGAAGCAGAACACGATGTTGCTCGCCGACAAACGCATCCTGGTAACCGGCGTGTTGAACGACGCGTCGATGGCGTTCCACGTCGCCCGGCGCGCGCAACAGGAAGGCGCGGAGGTCGTGCTGACCTCGTTCGGACGCGCGATGAACCTCACCCAGCGCGCCGCCCGGCGGCTGCCGTCCGAGCCGGTGATCGTCGAGCTCGATGTGACCGACGCCGCGCACCTCGACGCGCTGGCCGACCGCGTCGGCGGGCACCTCGACGGTGTGCTGCACGCGATCGGCTTCGCACCCGAGTCGTGTCTGGGCGGGGGGTTTTTGACGGCGCCGTGGGAGGACGTCGCGGTCGCGCTCCAGGTCAGCGCCTATTCGCTCAAGGCGCTCGCCGTCGCATGCCGGCCGATGATGACGAGCGGCGGGAGCATCGTCGGTCTCGACTTCGACAACAGCCGCGTCGCGTGGCCCGTCTACGACTGGATGGGTGTGGCGAAGGCCGCGTTCGAGTCGACGGCTCGGTATCTGGCGCGCGACCTCGGTGCGGAGGGGATCCGCGTGAACCTGGTCGCCGCGGGTCCGATCCGCACCATCGCCGCCAAGAGCATTCCCGGCTTCGAGCAGTTCGAAGAAGCCTGGGACCAGCGAGCACCGCTCGGCTGGAACGTCAAAGACCCCGCGCCCGTCGCGGCCGCGTGCGTCGCGCTCTTCTCCGATCTCTTCCCTGCGACCACCGGCGACGTCATCCACGTCGACGGCGGCTACCACGCCATCGGCGCCTAACGCGCCCTACCGCCCCCGCCCAGCCCCAGATACCCCCACAGATACCCCCAACAGTTGTCAGGAAAATCGTCGTGGGGTAACGATTTTCCTGACAACTGTTGGGGGGTTTTGGGGGTTTTTTTTGGGGGGGTGGGGGGGGTTCGGGGTTAGGGGGCGGGGGCGGTGGCGAGGGTGAGGCCGAGCTCGTCGGCGATGGCGACGGCGACGAGACGCTTCTCGAGTGAGGCGCGGGTCGCCTCCGCCGCGTAGAGCACGAGTCGGCCGAGCTCGCGGCCGCGTCCGATGACGGGAACTTCGACGCCGCCGGTCGGCAGCAGGAAGTCGCCCCACGACACGAGCGCCGCGCCTTCGAGCGCGCCGCGATTGCCGAGACGAGGAAGCTCGGGGCCCGAACGCTGCGCCTGGTAGACGCACTCGTCGAGGCCGAACAGTCCGATGAGCTCAGCGCGCGCGGAGCTCACGACGTCGTCGACCTCCGCGCCGCGCGCCGAGAGCTCGCCGACGCGCAACAGCCGGTCGAGCTCCGAACGGAGCTCCCGGGCCGCGGCTCCGCCCCGCCGCGCACGGATTCCCACCTCGGCCGCGACCATTGCCACAACGAGCAGGAACACGAACGTCCAGAGGTCGTCCTTGTTCGAGATGCGCAACGACAGATACGGCTGCGTGAAGACGAAATCGAACGTGAGCGCCGAGACCACGGCCGTCACCGCGCCGGCGACCCGTCCGCCGACGATGGCGCCGAAGAGCACCGGTATGACGAGGGCGAGCGCCATGTCGGCGTTCGGGAGATGGTCGCGGAACGGCACGAGCACGCCCGCGACGACGAGCGCGCCGAGCGCGCCGACGCCGGTGCCGAACGGGATGTGACCGTCGCCGGGATCACTCGGACGACGCTTCAGTAGGTCCGCGGTCGAGGTCATTGCTCCTCCACGATGAATCGATAGCCCATGCCGGGCTCGGTGATGAAGTAGCGCGGTCGCGACGGGTCGGGTTCGAGCTTGCGCCGAATCTGGCTCATGTAGATGCGCAGGTAATGCGTCTCTCGCTCGTACTGAGGGCCCCAAACCTGTTGCAGCAATTGCTGTTGGGTCACCAGCCGTCCGCGGTTGCGGGTGAGGACTTCGACGATCTGCCATTCGGTAGGGGTGAGGTGGACTTGCACGCCGTCCTGGTGGATCTGCTTCGCGCCGAGATCGATCATGAAGTCGGGGGTCGCGACGACGCGCTCCTGCTCGGTCGGCGCCGCGCGCCGCAACGCCGCGCGTAACCGCGCGAGGAACTCGTTCATCGCGAAGGGTTTCGTGACGTAGTCGTCGGCGCCGGCGTCGAGCGCGGCAACCTTGACCGGCTCCGCGTCGCGCGCCGACAGGACCACGATCGGCACCGTGCTCCATCCGCGCAGCGCCGTCGCGACGGTGACGCCATCCATGTCGGGCAAGCCGAGGTCGAGGATGACGACGTCGGGGTGCTCGCGGGCGGCGAGGTCGAGGCCCTCGCGCCCCGAAGCCGCCAACACCACCGAATAGTCGTGCGCCTCCAAGAAGATGCGCAACGCGCGCCGCAACGGCGCTTCGTCTTCGATGACCAGGACGGTGCTCATGCCAGTTGCGCCGGGAACGTGAACGTCATGGTCGTGCCGCCGCCCGGCGTGTCTTCCAGTTGCAGCTCGCCACCGGTTGCTTCGGTGAACCCCCGCGCCACCGCCAGCCCGAGTCCGACGCCCGCGCCGCCCCGACCTCGCGAATCGCCGAGCCGCTGGAACGGCTGAAAGACGCGATCGCGATCGGCGGCTCCGATGCCGGGCCCGCGATCGATCACCCGCAGGACGACCCGATCACCGACGACCGCCGCCTCGATCCGCACCGGCTGTTCCGGCGGCGACCACGCCAGGGCGTTGTCGACGACGTTCGCCAGCGCCCGCTCGACGAGCGCCGGATCGACCCGGACGCGAGCGAGCGAGTCGGGCACCTCGACCATGACTCCCCCGGCTCGATCACCGAGGCTGACGAGCGCCCGCCCGACGATCTCGTCGAGACCGACGTCGGCGTAGGCCAGCTGCAGCGCCCCGACCTGCAGCCGGCTCATTGCGAGAAGGTTGCTGACGATCTCGTTCAGGCGGTCGACCTCCTCGTCGATCGTCTCGTGCAGTTGATGCACGGTCTCGTCGTCGAGGTGCAGGTCGGCGGCCAACAGTGTCGATGCCGATGCCTTGATCGACGCGAGCGGCGTGCGCAGGTCGTGCGACACCGCCCGCAAGAGCGCGGTACGCAACGCGTCGGCTTCGGCCACGGCGACCGCGGCCGAAGCCTCGGCGCGCAGCTCTCGGCTCGCGAGCGCGACCGCGAGTTGGGCTACGAACGCGTTCAGCACCCGCCGTTCGTCGCCGGTGAGGTTCGGTCCGACGTACGCGAACAGGGCGCCATCGGGTAGCGCGGTTGTTGCGGTCGCCTCCTGAGGCCGCTCGAGCACCCCTTCACCCGCGTGCGCCTCGACCGCCCATCCCGAAGGTTCGACCGGGCGCAATACGGCGACCGACCGCAGCGCGAACGTGCTCAGCAGTTGCTGCATGATGCTCGGCAGCGGATCGGATTCGGCAAGGAGTGCCCCCGCGAGTCGCACGAGCGAGGTCGCTTCGCTGCGCGCACGCGCCGCTTCGAGCGCGCGCCGGGCCGCGGCGGTGACCAGGCCGCTCACGACCGCGGCGACCACCAGGAACACGACGAACGCGAGCACGTTCTCGCCGTCGCTGACGGTAAACGTGTGGATCGGCGGGGTCAGGTACCAGTTGACGAGCAGGAACGCGACGACCGCGGAGCCGACCGCCACCCACGCGCCGCCGATCGCCGCGATCACGACGACGAGAAGGAGGTAGAGCAGCAGATCGCTGCCAAGAGTGATGTGGCCGCGCTCGAACGTGAGAAGCATCGTCAGGAGCGGCAGCGTGACGAGCGCGAAGAGTGCGGCGGCGCCCTGGCGCTGGCGGGAGAGTCCGAGCGAGAGCCCTCGCGCTCGCGGTGCGCGTACCGGCTCTTCTTCGTCGGCGCGCGTCGAGATGATGTGTACGTCGATGTCGCCCGACGC
>DASYJT010000019.1:0-3192 GCA_035996165.1 Acidimicrobiia bacterium | reverse complement strand
CCGCATTCGCAAGTTGACCGATCGGTCAAGTCGCGGGTCCAATGGCGCGATGCGCTTCGGACTCTTCATGGCCCCGTTCCACCCGACCGGGCAGAACCCCACGCTCGCGCTCGAGCGCGACCTCGACCTGATCGAGCACCTCGATCGCCTCGGGTTCCACGAAGTGTGGATCGGCGAGCACCACTCCGGCGGCTACGAGATCATCTCGTCGCCGGAAGTGTTCATCGCGGCCGCCGCGGCCCGCACGAAATACATCCGGTTGGGTAGCGGCGTGAACTCGCTCCCCTACCACCACCCTTTGATGCTCGCCGATCGGTTCGTGCTGCTCGACCACCTCACGCGGGGTCGCGCCATGCTCGGCTGCGGACCCGGCCAGCTCACCTCCGACGCCCACATGCTCGGCATCCCGGCCGACGAACAACGTCCGCGCATGGACGAGGCGCTCGACGCGATCATGGCGCTGCTGCGCGGCGAGACGGTGACGAGGCAGACCGACTGGTTCACGCTGCAGGACGCGCGCCTCCAGTTGAAGCCGTACAGCGAACCGAACATCGAAGTCGCGGTGGCGGCGTCGATCTCGCCGACCGGAGCCAAGGCCGCGGGAAAGTACGGCGCGGGGTTGCTGTCGATCGCGGCGACGACCAAGCAGGGATTCGACGCGATCGGCACGCACTGGCAGACGTGGAACGACGTCGCCGCGCAGTACGGGCACACGGCCGAGCGCGCGAAGTGGCGTCTCGTCGGACCGATGCACCTCGCCGAGACGAAAGAACAAGCGCGTGCCGACGTGGCGTACGGCATCGTGCCGTTCTCCAAGTACTTCACGCACGTGTTGCCCGCGGGCCCCACACGCGGCGACACGCCGGAAGAGATCATCGCCAACGTCGACGAAGACGGCTTCGCGGTGATCGGTACCCCCGACGACGCGATCGCCAAGATCCAAGCCCTCGTCGACGAGTCGGGCGGGTTCGGGACGTTCCTGATCTTCGGGCACGACTGGGCGAGCCCGGCCGCGACCAAGCACAGCTTCGAGCTGTTCGCGCAGTATGTGATGCCGCACTTCACCGGCCAGCTCGAGCGCCCGGAAGCGTCGTGCGAATGGGTCACGGGCAGCGGTGGCGAGTTCGTCAACCGCGCGGCGAACGCCATCATGAAGGCCATCGCCGATCACGCCGCCGAGCAGCAGCCGTCGAGCTGACGAGGTGACTACGTCACCCGAGTCGCCGCCCTTACCCAAGTCCCACGGTTTCGACGCGGACGGCATCACCCTCGTCGTGCACGACTGGGGCGGCGCGGGCGCGCCCGTGCTGCTCGCGCATCCGACGGGCTTTCACGGTCGGGTCTGGGAGCCCGTCGCCACCCAGCTTGTCGCCGCGGGACGCCACGTATGGTCGTTCGACTTCCGCGGCCACGGCGACAGCGACGCCCCCGACCTCGACTACTCGTGGCACGGCTTTGCCGACGACGCGCTCGCGGTCGCGCGACACCTCGGAGTCGCGCGCGATCCGGCACTCATCGCGTGCGGCCATTCGAAGGGCGGCGCCGCGCTCATCCTCGGCGAGCAGAAGGAACCGGGAACGTTCGCACGGATCTGGGCCTACGAACCGATCATCTTCGCGTCGGAGCACCCGCTCCCCCCGCAGGAGGACTTCTTCCTCGCCCGCGCCGCGCGCAAACGGCGCAACGAGTGGCACTCCACCGACGACGCGTTCCGCGCGTACGCGTCGAAGCCACCGCTCGACGTCATGACCGAGGCGTCACTGCGCGCGTACGTGGAGTACGGGCTCCGCGACCGCGGCGACGGCGTTTTCGAGCTGAAGTGCCGGCCCGAGGTCGAGGCGCGCGTGTACGCGATGGGTCCGAACCACGGCGCGTTCTCTCGACTCGGCGAGATCGCGTCGGAGGTGATCGTCGTGTGCGGGGAGACGTCGACCGACGTCGGCCCGCCCCTCGCGTCCAAGATCGCCGAACGCATCCCGAACGGCCGCGTCGAGGTGATGGCCGGGCTCGGTCACTTCGGTCCGCAGCAGGATCCCGACGCGTGCGTCGCGTCGATCCTGCGCACCGCTCGCTGAAACGCGGGTCAGGCCGATTTGAGGTCGTCGATGATGCGCGTCCAACGCTGCGGATCACTGCGGTACGGCGCGTAGAACGAACAGCGATCGACCACGCCGCTGTAACGCCGCTTCAGCTCGGCAGCGACGCCCTCGGGTTCGGCGACGACCGCGAACGTGTTCAGGATGTCGTCGTCGATGAGCTCGCCCATCTCGACCCACTTGCCCTGCTTCGAGAGTCCGTTGAGCTCGGTCTGCAGTTCGCCCCAGCCGTGCAGCTCGAGCACGCCGCGGTACGCGGGCGTGGAACCGTAGAACGCGATCTGTTGCTTCACGCCCTGCTTGGCGGCGGCGATCTCCTCGTCGGTCGTCCCGGTCACGACGAACAACGGACCCGACACCTGGAACGACGAGCGCTCGCGACCCGCCGCCTTCAGGCCGCGCTCGACCGCGGGCATCGTCACCTCCTTGACGTACCGCTCCGTGGTGAAACCGTGGATGATGATGCCGTCGGCGACCTCCCCTGCCACCTCCGTCATCAACGAGCCGACCGCGGCGAGGAAGACCTTGGGCGCGCCGTAGGGGTTCGGGGTCGGTGCGAAGAACGGCGTCATCAGCGTGTGCCGGTAGAACTCGCCGTCGAACTCGAGTCGGGTGCCGTCGTTCCACGAGCTCCAGATGGCCTGCAGGGCGAGGATGTACTCCCGCATGCGGCGCGCGGGATGCGACCACGGCATCGAGAAACGCTTTTCGATGTGGGGCTTGATCTGGGATCCGAGCCCGAGCACGAAGCGGCCCTTCGACATCTGTTGCAGGTCGTTCGCCGTGTATGCGAGAACCATCGGAGTGCGGGCGAACGCGACCGCGATCCCGGTAGCCAGCTCGATGCGCTCGGTGTGCTCCGCCGCGAGGACGAGCGGCAGGAAGGCATCGTGGCCGGTCTCGGCCGTGAGCAGACCGTCGTAGCCGAGCTCCTCGAGCTCGCGGGCCTTCGGCCCGATGTCGCTCAACGACGGGGCCATGATTCCAGTGTCGACCTTCATTTCCGGTGCTCCATATCCCCGAGACGGTGCCTGTCCCGGAACCTAGACGGTCCGCCGTAAGTGGCACACCCCGGCGGTATCGTCGGTGCATGACG
>DASYJT010000018.1:0-13730 GCA_035996165.1 Acidimicrobiia bacterium | reverse complement strand
CCCGCTCGGAGACCAACCGCTGGATCCGGTACCACAGCGAGGTCTCCTACGCATTGACGATGGAGCGCACCGCGCTCGAGTCGGCGTTGATCCCGGTGAGCGCGTACGTCCTGATCGCATGCGTCGAGTCCTACCGGCGCTACCCCGAGATCATCGAAGAGATCAACGCCGCGATCGAACCGGAAGATCTGGGGCGCGCCGGGCACCGCCTCACGACGCAGATTGACCCGGTGCACATGTGGGCGGTGGCGAACTTCCCGTTGGTCGGGCGCAAGGTGCTCATGGCGGCCGGGATGGTCGACCCGGACGATGACGCGCGCCGGCTCGGGACGATCTTCGACTTCTGGTCGCGCGCGGCGGGGGCATACCGATTCGACGACGGCACCTGGCAGGCGTCCGACGGGAACGGAACCGCGACTCCGTACCGCGCGCTCGTCGACGACGTGGTCGCCGCGTGCGAACCGGTCACCGACGACGCCCAGCGCGCCACGGTCAGCCGGCTCAACGCGTTGCTCACGTCGTATCTCTTCCTCCTGTGGTTCGACACGCGTTCGGGCTATCAGGACACGGGGCCGTACGCGCTTCCCGACGGCCGGTTGCTGTTGCTGCGCGCGTACAACCGGTTGGGCGTGTCGCACTTCCCGTGGAGCGCAGAAGTCTCGGCCGGCATGCCGTATCGTGAACTGCTCGGCGCGTTCGTGTTGCGCGACGACACCCGTCTGCGGGTCACCGACTTCGGCACCTCGATAACCGAACCGGAGGACTACTGGCCGCGGGTCGAGGCGTTCGGCTTCTTCGACGTCGAGTCGGGATCGCCGGTGCCCATCGACGCGCCGCAACGCGACGCGCTCGCGAGCGCGGCGAAGTCCGCGCAGAAGGTCTTGTATCGGAAGATCGCGGGAATGGAGCGCCGGGCGAAGATCGACGCGGGCGCGTACGTGTACTTCACGTTTCTCCGGCCGTTCGCGGAGCTCGCCGGCATCGACGTCGACTGGACGGTGCCGCGCGACAGCACCGACCTTTACCCGTTCCTCGAGCTGGTCGACGGAGCGATCGAGCCGCCGCCCGACGCGCCGGTGGAGACTGCCGCGACCTACTACCTGCCGCTGCTGTGACCGACTCCGGGAGCCGCCGGTTGCTCGACTTCGTCGGCTCCAACGACGACGCCGGCATCGCCGGATTCGTGCGGCTGGAACTGCGCGCCGACGAGAAGATCGCGTGGTACTGGACGTACCTCGTCGGCGTCCCGGGCGTCGAGGGCGTACTCGTCGTGCGCGATCACGAGGTGTTGCTGCCGACCCAGGGTCTCGAGATTCGCGCCGACGGGTTGTGGGCCGAGATGGTGTGCGAGACGCCGCGCGAGCACTGGACATTCGGGCTCGAGGCGTTCGGCGTGCGGCTCGACTCGCCCGAAGAAGCACTGCGCCCCGGCGGTGAGATCGGCGACCGGACGGCGGTCGGGCTCGACATCGAATGGGAGGTCGGCGCCGACGGGCCGCCCGCGGGAACAGTGCATGGCGACGTGCTCGTCGGGCGCGCCCGCCACCCGATCGACGGACCCGGTTGGTTCTACGACGCCGGGACGCCCGACCCGGGCTGGATCGACGGCGAGGTCGTGGCGACGGTGCACATCCCGCTTGACGGGCGTTCGGTCGAGCGCCGGCTCGTACGGACCGACGCCGGCCTGCGCTGGGCGCTCGACCGGCGCGTAAATCCGCGCGGCGCGCACGGTAAATCGTCGTAGGGTTCGCGCATGTCCACCGGAAAGCTCGTCGGTATCTACACCACGGCGGTTGGCGGGCAGCCGCTGGTGCCGAACTCCGAGGTCGAGGCGATCGAGGGCGCCGGCCTCGCCGGCGATCGATACGCGACCGGGGATGGCACCTACTCGGGCCGCACCGGTCCGGATCGCCAGGTCACGTTCATCGAGCGCGAGGCGATCGCCGCGGTGAACGAGTCGGGCGTCGAGCTCGGCGAGCACGAGACGCGGCGGAACCTGGTCACCGAAGGCGTGCCGCTGCTCGACCTGATCGGCGAGACGTTTCGGGTCGGCGACGTGCTGTTCCGGGGGATCAAGTCGTGCCCGCCGTGCGCGTATCTCGAGGAGCAGACCCGGCTGGGCGTGCGGAAGCTGCTCGAAAACCGGGGCGGCCTGCGGGCGGAGGTAGTGCGCGGGGGCATGCTCCGGATCGGGGACGAGATCACGGTCGTGCCAGGATGAGCGGATGGACTTCGATCATCGGCGGGTTGCGCTCGTCATAGCCCGGGGCCGGGCCGTCAATGGTCTCGTCATGCTCGTACTGCCCGGTCTGGTGGGCGGGATCGTGTTCGGAAAGGCGGGCCGCACGCCCGCCACGAGGGCGCTCCTGCGCCTCGTCGGGATCCGTGATCTCGTGCTCGGTATCGGCGCCATCACGACGCTGAAGGAACAGACCATGGACGCGGAGTGGGTCGGTATGGGCGCGGCGGCCGACGCGGTCGACGCGGTCGTCAGCCTCGTCACCCCCGGGCTCGCACCCCAGGCCCGTCTCGTCTCGCTGCTCGGGGGCGGTGCGGCTGCGCTCGGTCTGCTCGCGTCGCGCAAGATCGCCGACGATCGCACGACCGAGCCGTCAGAAGTCGATTCCCGATAGCTCGGGGATCCAGCTCCGCGCCCGGCCGACCGCGTCGCGCCAGCGGTCCCGGTCGAGCACGCCTCTCGGTTCGACGCGCACGCGCGGATGCCAGGTCTGCGCGAGGTCGTCGACCGAGCCGTATTGACCGACCGCGAGCGCGGCCATGAGCGCCGCGCCGCGCGACGTCGCTTCTCGCATCGGCGATATCTCGACGGGTCGTTGCGCGGCGTCGGCCAGCGCTTGCACGAATGTCGCGTTGTCGGTCATGCCGCCGTCGACGCGGAGCGCAGGGATCGCGATACCGCTGTCGGACTCGGCCGCCTCGACGAGGTCGGCGCCCCGGTGTGCGATCCCCTCGAGAACCGCGCGCACCATCTCGGCGCGGCCGGTACCGCGCGTCAGCCCGAAGAACGCACCGCGCGCGCCGTAGTCCCAGGCGGGTGTGCCGAGGCCGAGGAGGGCGGGCACGTAGACGACGCCGCCGGTATCGGTGCAGCTCGCGGCCACGGCGTGCGATTCCGCGGAGCTCGAGATCAGTCCGAGATCGTCGCGCAGCCACTGCACGTTGGTACCCGCGGCCAGCATTATGGCCTCGATGCCCCACGTGACGCGCCCGGCGTGGCGCCAGGCGATGATCGGGAACGTTCCCGCCGCCCCGCGCTGGTCGAAGGCGGGCGCGTGCTCACCGAGCACGACATCGAGCATTCCACCCGTGCCGAAGGTGATCTTGGCGTCGCCCGGCCGCACACAACCCTGGCCCACGAGCGATGCCTGCTGGTCGCCGAGGAGCGCGGCGATCGGCGGCGCGCCGGGCAGGGCGCGCGCTTCGCCAACCACCCCGCACGAGTCGACGATCGCGGGCATCATCTCGGTCGGCACGCCGAGCACTTCGAGCACGTGCGCGTCCCAGGTCGAGGGTTCGCGCGCGACCTGGAGCCCGGTGACGGCCGCGTTCGTCGCGTCGGTGACGTGCACCGTGCCGCCCGACAGGGTCCATGCCACCCAAGAGTCGACGGTGCCGAAACAGAGATCACGCGCGCGGGCGCGGTCGGGGAGTTGCTCGAGCAGCCATTGCAGCTTCGTCGCCGACTGGTTGGGGCTCGAGCGCACTCCCTGTGCGCGCAGGTTCAGGCACGCGCCGATCGTGCGCAGGTCCTGCCATCCGATGCCCGGCCCGACCGGCTCACCGGTCGCCCGGTCCCAGACGACAGTCGAGCCGCGCTGGTCGGAGATGCCGACTCCCGCAACCGGGCCTGCCTTCTCCAGGGCCTCATGCGCGAGCTCGAGGCACACGGCGGCCATCACGCGCGCGTCGAACTCGACGATCCCGGCGGACGGCGAATCGGGCAGCAACTCGCGCTCGACGTTGTACTGCGCGCCGCCCGCGGGGTCGTACACCCCGACCCGCACGCTGCTCGTGCCGACGTCGACGACGAGCGTCCTATCGGTGCTCATGGCCAGACGAGCTCGCCGAACGGATTGCGCAGCCCGAGCTTGCCGGGATTCAAGATGCCGTTCGGGTCGAGCGCGTCCTTCACCGACTGCAGCACACCGAAGCCGGCGCCGAGCGCCTCCGGAACGAAGCGAGCGCGGTTGAGCCCTACACCGTGGTGGTGCGAGAGCGCGCCGCCCGCCGCGAGCACCGCGCGCTGACCGGCATCCCAGACCGCGCGGTAGTAGGCCTCGCGCTCGTCGGCAGGAGGTCGACCCGCGAACGTGAAGTAGAGGCAGCCGCCGTCGAGATACGAATGGCTCTGGTGCGCGGAAACCGCCATCGTGTGCTCGACCGCGCCGATCGCCTCGATCGCGCGCGCGTAGATCTCCGGCAGTGCGCGCCACGTTCCCGCGATCTCCATGGTGTCGACCACCAGGCCGCGTGAGATCAATGCCTCGAGCGCGGACACGTCGTTGCGATGGCCGAGCCACTGCTCGACGAACGCCACGTCGGTGGTCTCGGCGCCGGCCACGATGCACTCCTCGTCGACGACTCGGCGCGTCGCCTCGGTGATGTGCGCGTCGCCTTCGTCGAGCATCAACAGGAGGTGCACGGCGCCGGTCTTGTAACTGCGATCGGCCTCGACCGCGTCGTAGAGCCGGAGCACCGCGGGGGTGGCCCCGCGTTGCACGATCCGGCGCATCGCGTCGAGCGCGGCGGCGAAGGTGGCGAACGCGTACGCGGCGCGCACTTCGGATGCGGGGAGCCGATGGGCGCGGAGCCGGGCGCCGACGATGACGCCGAGCGTCCCTTCGGAGCCGAGGAACACCTGCGAAAGATCGGGTCCGACCGCGGCGCGGGGCGCGCCACCCGTGGTGACGAGCGTGCCGTCGGCGAGCACCACGTCGAGACCTTCGACGATGTCCTCGATCTTTCCGTAGCGCGTCGACATCTGACCCGCGCCGCGGCACGCGACCCATCCACCGACGGTCGACAGCGCCATCGACTGCGGCCAGTGCCCGCAGGTCACGCCGTGCTTGTCGCGCAGCTCGTCCTCGAACACGTCGCCGAAGGTACCGGCGCGCACGTCGACCAGCATCGAAGTGTCGTCGACGGAGACAATCCCCTCGAGCCCGGTCAGGTCGAGGAGCACACCGCCGAACACGGGCACGCTGGCACCACAAACTCCACTGCGCCCGGCGGCCGCCGTGACCGGTATCCGAGCCTCGTTGCAAATCCGGAGCACAGCTTGGACCTGCGCGGTGTCGTGCGGGGTGACCACGATCGACGCGCGCGCCGCGACCTGCGCGTCGAGCGCCCAGATCATCGCGAGCGGCCACCAGTCGCGGCTCGCTTCCGCGACCGTCGCGCTCGCGTCGACAACGTCGGCGCCCGTGTCGCGCAGGCGTTCGCGCGTCGGATCGTCGACTTCGACGCGTGGCGTGCGGAGGTGATCTCCGATGTCGCCTTCGCCGAACGCAATGGGAGGAGTCGGAGCGCCGCGATTCGTCTGCACGCGGGGAGACTACGTAACCGGAAGGGCGGGAATCACGACGGCGGGTGCGACAAGGCGTCGAGGGCGGTCTCGGGCAACCCGCCCGCGGTGCGCTCCTCGGTCACGAGCGCCTGGTACCGGGCAACTTGGCGCCGGCGTTCGTCGTCGGACCAACCGAGCTCGGCGCCCATGAGGGCGGCGACGTCGTCGGCGACGGCCGCCGAGGCATCCCGCGCCAGGAGCCGGGTGCGCGTGCGACGCGACAACACGTCGTCGACGGTGCACGCCATCTCGGCCCGCGCGGCGTACACGACCTCGGCCCGCGAATAGGGGAGGTTCTCGATCAGCGGTCGCGCGAGCTGCGGATCGGACCGTTCGAGGTCGGCGACCGCCCGCCCGTCGGACCCGTACCGCTCGGCCAGGTTCTTCGGGATGTCGGATGCGTCCCAACCGTCGGCGCCCCGCAGGCGGATCCGTTTCGTGCGGCTGCGACTGCGGCTCCGACCGAGCAACTTCGCCACCTCGTCGACCGCGTCGGCCGCCATCCGGCGATACGTCGTGAGCTTGCCGCCGGTGACGGTGACGACCCCGGCCGGCGAAGTGTGCACCGAGTGCCGGCGCGAGAGGTCGGCGGTGCGTTCGCTCTTGGCCGCGGCGACAAGTGGCCGCAGGCCCGCCCACGTGCCGAGGATGTCGGCCTCGGTGATCTTGGTCGACGATGCACCGTTGATCGCGCGCAGGAGGTACTCCACGTCGGCCGCGGTGATCTGCGGGTCGTCGACGGGACCGTCGTAGTCGGTGTCGGTCGTCCCGATGTACGTGAACTTGTGCGGTCCGCCGTCGCCGCCCCACGGCACGACGAACACGGAGCGGCGGTCCTTCGGCACGGGGATTACCACCGCGATCTCGTTGCGCACGAGCGACCACGGCACAGTTATGTGAATGCCCTTCGCGGGGCGGATGGTCGGATCGTGTGTTACGTCGTCGAGCGCGCGCACCTGGTCGGACCACACGCCGGTCGCGTTGACGATCGCATGCGCGCGAACCTCGAGCTCGTCGTCGTCGATGCGCACCCGCGCTCCACTGATCTTGCCCGCGGCGTCCTTCACGACGCCGACCAGGGTCGCGTAGTTGACCACCGCGGCGCCGTGCGCGGCCGCGGTCTTCGCGACGGTGAGCGTGAGACGCGCGTCGTCGGCCTGCGCGTCGTAGTAGATGTACGAGGCCGCGATGTTGTCGGCGGGGAGCGTCGGCATGTAGCGCAGCGCTTCCTCTTTGCTCACCCGCTTGTGGAGCTTGCCGATGCGCAGCCCACCGGTGAGGTCGTAGGCCCACATCGTGGCGCCGAGGAGCCGGGCGATCCGGCGGGGGAGCAGACCGTCCTTGGTGAACACCGGCAACAGGAAGGGGAGTACCCGCACGAGGTGGGGCGCGGTCTTGCGGAGTATCTGGCGCTCGGCGAGCGCTTCGTAGACGAGTCCGACCTCCTTTTGTTGGAGGTATCGGATGCCGCCGTGCACGAGCTTCGACGACTTCGAGGACGTGCCCGACGCGAAGTCGCCCTTGTCGACCAGCGCGACCCGCAACCCGCGCGACGCGGCGTCGAGCGCCACTCCGGTACCGGTGATGCCGCCGCCGACGACCAGAACGTCGAACGACTCGTCGGTCAGACGACGGATTGCCTCGGCGCGGTCGAACGTCACCGGCCCAGGTTACTTGCGAGTACGACCCGGGCTTCCTGGGTCAGATGACTTGGCCGGGCGACTCGTCGTCGCGTACGACGGGAAGCCCTTGGGCCGCCCACGCCTTCATGCCCCCGACCATATTGACGGCCTCGAAGCCCCACTGGACGAGCTGGACGGTCGCCTTCTCCGATCGGGCGCCGGAGCGACACACGCACACGATGCGCCGGTTGATCGGGATCTCGAAGCGCGCCGACTCGAGCTCGCCGAGCCGCACCCACTTCGCGCCGGGAGCATGCCCGGCCTCCCACTCGTCGGCCTCGCGCACGTCGAGGAGCACCGCGTGCTCGCGCCCTGCGTTCGCGTCGGTGACGTCGATCTCCGGAACGCGTTGTCCCTGCCACATGCTCATGTGATTGCCTCCTCGGCGACGGTGCGGAGCACCTTGTAGTCGGCTTTGCCCGCGGGCGACCGCTGCAACGACTCCACGGTCACGAAGTGCTTGGGCACCTTGTAGCCGGCGAGGATCGCGCGGCAGTGCGCGGCGAGTTGTGCCGGGTCGAAGGTGGCGGAGTCGTTCGGTTGCACGAGCGCGACGACCATCTCTCCCCAGCGGTTGTCGGGAATGCCGACGACGACGCAGTCGAACACGTCGGCATGCGCGCGCAGCGCGAGCTCGACCTCTTCGGGATAGACCTTCTCGCCACCCGTGTTGATGCACGCCGATCCGCGCCCGAGGAGGCGGATCGTGCCGTCGGGATCGACCGTCGCGTAGTCGCCCGGGATCGAGTAGCGGCGGCCCTCGACCGTCCGGAAGGTCGCCGCGGTCTTGTCGGGGTCCTTGTAATAGCCGAGCGGAATCGGGCCGCCGACGCCCAGCATCCCGACCCGTTCGTCGCCGGGTCGCACGACGTCACCGTCGTCGGTGACTACGACGAGCCGTTCACCGGCCTTGAAGCGCGCGGGTGCGATGTCGTCGGAGGCGCGGGTCTCGGTGCGGGTCATGATGCCTTCCGAGGCGCCGAGCGAGTCGATCAGCGTGACCGTAGGCAGGTGCGCGAGCAGTCCGCGTTTCGTCTCCGGACTCCAGGTGACCCCGGACGACGTGATCGCGCGCAACGAGGAGAGGTTCCACCGATTCGGGGCGGCATCGAGCGCGCCGAGCAACGGTCGGGCGAACGCGTCGCCGACGATCGTGCACACCGCGATGCGTTCGCGTTCGATCGCGCTCCACACCGCATCCGGATCGAGGCGAGGAGTGTCGAGCAGCACCACGGTTCCACCGCCCGACAACGTCGACAGTGCGATGAACAACCCGGTTCCGTGCATGAGCGGGCACGCGGGAAGCAGGGTCGCCGCCTGCTTGCCCGCGTCGATCGAAGTCGCGACGTCGGGCGGGTCGGTTCCCGGGCGCGCCATCTGCCACAGCGACACGTAGAGGTCGTCGCTGCGCCACATCACCGCCTTCGGATATCCGGTGGTGCCACCGGTGTAAAGGAAGATCAGGTCGTCGCCCGCCGGGGCGCGCGTTGTGGCCGGCTCTCGTGCGTCGACGGACACGAGGGTTGCTTCGTAGTCGCGGGCGCCGTCGAGCAGCTGGACGTTGCCGGTATGCGCGACCTGGAGGAGGACGCGGGGACGGCGCTCCGCGGGGAGCGCGGCGAGCGCATCGGCGACGGTCGGCGCGAAGTCGTCGTGGTACACGAGCGCGACGGAATCGGAGTTGTCGAGCAGGAACGCGAGCTCGGCGCCGACGTAGCGGTAGTTGACGTTGACCGGCACGCAGCCGAGCTTCTGCGCGCCGAAGAACGTCTCCATGTACTCGGGCGCGTTCACGCACATGATCGCGACCTTGTCGTCGGGCGCGAGGCCCGCGTCGCGCAACACGTGCGCCAGCCGCTCGGCCCGATCGTCGAACTCGCCGAACGAGACGCGTCGCCCCGCACCCACGAGCGCGACGCGATCGGGTGCGAGCGCCGCAACGGTCTGCCACGCTCGCGCGAAGGAGTGATCTGTCACCCCGGCAGGTTACGGGAGCGAGTCTCCCTCTTACATCCCGGGAATCATGCCGGCGAAGTTGAAGCTGCGGCCGCCGGCGTTGTCGAACACGTTGGTGCCGTACGCGTGGCCGCGGGCCTCGATCGTGTGCACGCCGTCGCCGAGGCTGATTGCCACGTGGCCGTCGGCCGGGATGTCACCGAGATCCCTCGGCTCGTGGCCGAAATGGAACAGCAGGGCGCCCGGGGTGTGCAGTGCTTGCTGCACGGTCATCGTGGTGCCGTGATCGCGGGTGTAGAGATATTGCGCGGTCGCACCGTCGGGGATGGTGACGCCCGCGCGCGCGGATGCCCACTTCGTCAGCTCCGAGCAGTCGAAGGCCTTGGGGTTCGGGTCGGTGAGCGACGCGTTCGCTCCGTACACGTACGGCTTGCCCTGTTCCGCCAACGCGTTCGTGACGAACGTCTGCGCGATCGAGCTCCCCGTTGTCGATCCGGTGCCTCCCAGCCCCGCACTTCCGAGCATCGAGCTCGACGGCGCGCCGGAGCTCAACTGCGACAGCTTCATGAGCTGCGACACCATCGACGATCCGCCGGCGGTGGGATCGGTCCCGCCCGGTACGCTCGACAACGGGTCGGAGCCGGCTGCCCCGGAACCCATCGCGTCCGCCAGGAGCGATGCGAACTGCGGCGATTGCGCGATGGAGGCCGCCGTCGGGGAGGTGGCCGGCGCCTTCGGGGCGCCGATCGACGCGGCCGTTCCGGTGATGAGTTGCTGGATCTGCGCGATCCGCATCTGGACCGCGGCGACGCCGTCGAGTGTCACGCCCCCCTCATCGGCCGTCGGGCCCGGAAGTTTCGGCTTGTGGCGCGTCGTTTTCCCGAACCACCGGTCCGCGACCGGCAGGCCATCGACCCGTCCGGACGGGGCGGCATCCCGCCAAGGGTGCGATCCAGGCATAGGTCGAGGCGGCGACGCCGGCGTGCGTCCGGACCGGGATGCGCTCGTACTCGTCGCCCTCGTACCGGTCGAGCGCGGCCAGCGCCTCGCGGGCCCGAGCGGGATCGAGCTCGACGACCATCCCGTACACGACGTTGTCGCGGTCGCCTGGTGTACCGAAGGTCGCCGCGGGATAGCCGCGGCCCGTGTCGTACAACTGCCCCGGCACGGCATCGTCGTGCGGTGTCCCGACGACCCACGGTTCGAGCACCGGCCAGGCATCGTGGCCGGGCGTCAGCGTCCCGTAGACGAAGAGAAGGGTGGTCAATGCTCGGCCGCGCGCTCCGCCGCCTCGGCCGCGCGCGCCTTGCGCTTGCGGTGCCAGCGCAGCCCGCCGTCGAGCGCGGCGAGGATCGTGTCGTTGTCGCGCGACAAGCTGCTGTGCACCCGCTTCTCGAGTAGTACGCGCATGACCGGGTTGAACGCCTCGTACTCCTCGACGAATGTCACGCGGGTACGGCCGTCGCCGATGTCGGTCAGGCTCGTCCATCCCGTGGCCCGCGACCACAACGGTTTGCCGACCGCGTCGTAGCGCCACGACTCGTGCGGCTTGACGTCGGTCAGCCATTCCCACGACTGCCCGACGCCGCCGGACAACAGCCATTTCGGCACGGGGAAGTAGCAATGCCGAACGAGTCCGTTGCCGTCGGTGTCGCCGGGATGCAGGATCTCGATGCGCGTCTTCACGTCCTTGGGCTGCGGGCGGTCGGGCGCGCGATACCAGAACACTTCCCACACCTGCTCGGGCGGCGCGTCGAGCTCGATCGAATATTCGTGGCGTTGCACCATCGCGATCCTTCTACGTGGTTCCGATCCGCGGCGCAAATAAACCCCTTCGGTTGGGGGTAGCGTCGATTCATGGCCGACGCGCTGCCGCCCATCGACGCGGCCGACTCGATTCTCGACCTCGTCGGTCACACGCCGCTCGTCCGGCTGCCCGGCATCTGCAAAGCCGAGGGCATCCCGTGCACGCTCGTGGCCAAGCTCGAGACGACGAATCCCGGGGGCAGCGTCAAGGACCGCGTCGCGATCGCCATGATCGACGCCGCCGAGCGCGACGGGCTGCTCGCGCCGGGAGGAACGATCGTCGAACCGACGTCGGGGAACACGGGTTCCGGACTCGCGATCGTCGCCGCGCAACGGGGTTACCGCTGCATCTTCGTGATGAGCGACAAGATGAGCGACGAAAAGGTCGCGCTCTTGCGCGCGTACGGCGCCGAGGTAGTGGTGTGCCCCACCGCGGTGCCGCCCGAAGACCCGCGCTCCTACTACTCGACCGCGGAACGGCTCGTGCGCGAGACGCCGGGCGCGTTCCGGCCGGATCAGTATTCGAACCCGGCCAACCCACTCGCGCACGAGCTCACGACCGGTCCCGAGATCTGGGAACAGACGCACGGGCGCGTCACGCACTTCGTCGCCGGCGTCGGCACGGGCGGGACGATCACCGGTGTCGGGCGTTACTTGCAGGCGCAGAACCCGAACGTGAAGATCATCGGTGCCGATCCGGCGGGCTCGGTGTACTCGGGCGGCACCGGCCGTCCGTACCTCACCGAAGGCGTCGGCGAGGATTTCTGGCCGAGCACCTTCGATCCGGCGCTGCTCGACCGCGTCATCGAGGTGACCGACGCCGACGCGTTCCTCACGGCCCGGCGCGTGACGCGCGAGGAGGGGTTGTTGATCGGTGGATCGGGTGGCACGGCGGTGCACGCGGCGCTGACCGTCGCGCGGGAGAGCAGTCCCGACGATGTCGTCGTGGTGTTGATCCCCGACTCGGGGCGCGGCTACCTGTCGAAGATCTACAGCGACGCGTGGATGTTCCACATGGGCTTCCTGCGCTCCGAGGGTCCCGTCGCGGGCGACGTGCTCACCGCCAAGGGCGACTCGATGTCGCCGCTCGTGCTCATCACGCCCGGCCAACCCGTGCGCGACGCGATCACACTGATGCACCAGACGGGCGTTTCGCAGCTCGTCGTCGCGGTCACCACAGAGCTCCCGCTCGCCGCGAAGGAGGTCGTGGGCACGCTGCGCGAGCTCGAGCTGATGGATCTCGCGTTCCGCGACCCATCGGTGCTCGACCACCCGATCGACGAGATCATGGATCCGCCGATGCCCATGATCGGTATCGGTGAGCCGGTGGGGCGGGTCGTCGAATGCCTCGACGCCGGTCCGTCGGTGCTCGTGCTCGACGGTGGGCATCCGATCGGGGTGCTGACCCGTTCCGACGTGCTCGGTTTCCTCGCCACACGCGCACCGGCATGAGCGACGGCTTCGAAACCCGCGCGATCCACGCCGGCCAGGAGCCCGACGCGGCGACGGGCGCGGTCGTCCCGCCGATCAGCCTCGCGACGACGTTCGCGCAGGACGCGGTGGGCAAGCACCGCGGCTACGAGTATTCGCGCAGCGCCAACCCGACCCGCACGGCGCTGGAGACGTGCCTCGCGTCGCTCGAGGGCGCCCGGCACGGCCTGGCGTTCGCGAGCGGATTGGCCGCCGAGGACGCGATCCTGCGCACCCTCGACCCCGGCGATCACATCATCATTCCCCACGACGCGTACGGCGGCACCTACCGGCTGGTCGCGAGCGTCTACGAGCCGCACGGCATTGCGTGGTCGGCGTGCGACCTGCGCGACGCGAGCGCGCTCGATGCCGCGTGGCAACCGGAGACGCGCTTGGTCTGGATCGAGACGCCGACCAATCCGCTGCTGTCGATCGTCGACATCGAGGCCACCGCGCGCGTCGCCCACGAACGCCGAGCGCGGGTGGTCGTCGACAACACCTTTGCAACCCCGTACCTGCAGCAACCGCTGGCGCTCGGCGCCGACGCGTCCGTGCACTCTGCGACCAAGTATCTCGGGGGACACTCCGATGTCGTCGGTGGATTCATCGCGGTCAACGACGCCGAGTTCGCCGACGAGTTGCGGTTCCTGCAGAACGCGATGGGCGCCGTGCCGTCGCCGTTCGACTGCTATCTCGTGCTCCGGGGTGTGAAGACCTTGGCGCTGCGGATGCGCGAGCACTGCGCCAACGCGCAGGCGATCGTCCGAATGTTGCGCGAGCACGACGCCGTCGCCCAGGTGTTCTATCCCGACGATTCCGACGTCGCCCGTCGTCAGATGCGCGACTTCGGCGGCATGGTGTCGTTCCTCGCGAACGACGAAGACGCCGCACTCGACCTCGTCGCCCGTACGAGGCTCTTCACGTTGGCGGAGTCGCTCGGAGCCGTGGAGTCGCTCATCGAGCATCCGGCGCGCATGACGCATGCGTCGAATGCGGGATCGGCCCTCGAAGTCGACCCGCGTCTCGTTCGCCTGTCGGTCGGCATCGAATCGCCGGCCGACCTCGTCGCCGACCTCAAGCAGGCGCTTGACGCGGTGGCCGGCGCCTGACGAACAACACGACACCAACGACGACGAGCGCGACCCCGAGCGAGAACCACACCCACGGACTCGATTCCTGGGTGCAGCTACTCGAGGTCGCCGTGTGCGTGCAGATGTCTCCCGGTCCGT
>DASYJT010000017.1:0-12101 GCA_035996165.1 Acidimicrobiia bacterium | reverse complement strand
CAAGAGCGCGGGCAACGGGTGCGACGCGATGTCGGGCACCACCGAGAGCAGCACGTTCGACGACGGGCAGACGTCGAGGCACACCGGCGAATCGGCGAGCCGGCGCACGAGCTCCGGGTCTTCGATCGCCCGGACCCCGTGTTGCACGCGGTCGGCGCCGAGCGCGTCGAGCGCGCCCGTCACCGACTCGGGCCCCGCGAGCTCGCCCGCGTGGGGGACGCGGAGGAGGCCCGCGTCACCTGCCAGCGCGAAGGCTTCGGCGAAGGGCTCCGGCGGGAATCCCGTCTCGTCGTTGGCGAGACCGAAGCCGGTCACCCCCCGGCCGGCATAGGCCGCCGCGAGCTTGGCCTGCTTGACCGAGTCGGCGGGATCGACGGTGCGGTCGGCCGCGACGATCACGCCGACTCCGATGTCGTTCGCGCGTGCGGCGTCGGCCGCGGCACCCAGAATGATCTCCAGCACCTCCTCCGAGGGTCCGAGCCGCTGGTTGTGGTGCGGGACGTACACCGCGGGCTCGACCCAGACCGCGCCGTCGCGGGCGGAGTCCTCGATGACCTCGCGCGTGAGCCGGGCGAGTGCATCGGGTGAGGTCAGGACGTCGCACGCGGCCATGTACATCCCCGAGAACGCGGCGAAGCTGCCGAAGCCCCGGATGGGTGGCACCTCGATCCCGGCCGCGTCGGCCAACTCGCGCAAGGTGTCGGGCCGCATGGCCCCTTCGAGGTGGATGTGGAGATGGGCCTTCGGGAGCCCGCGGAGATCGCGCATCGGTCGATCATGGCACGACCGTCCGGCGCTCGACCGGGTGCGGTTCCAAGGAAACGCTGCGTTCATGGACGACGTACAGCGCCGAAACTCCGCACCTTCTATGGTTCTTTCAACAAATCGTTGAGGGGCTCCCGAACCGCGGGGCCAGAACGGGGAGACATCGTGGGCGAGGAATTCGATCTTCGGGAACTGTCGCTCGACCGGCGGTCGTTCCTGCGTCGAGGTGCCGTCGGTGGCGCCGGTTTGGCGCTGCTGGGCACAGGGGGCATGTCGGCGTTCCTCGCGGCGTGTGGAAGTTCCTCGAAGCCGGCCGCGTCGACATCGACGACACCCGATCTCGGTGAGCTCGTGTTCCAGCTCTCGTGGATCAAGAACGTCGAGTTCGCGGGCGAGTACATCGCCGACACGAACGGCTACTACAAGGCCGCGGGCTTCTCGAAGGTCACGCTGCTCTCCGGCGGACCCACCGTCGCGCAAGACACCGTTGTCGAGGGCGGCAAGGCGCTCGTCTGTATCTCCGCGCCCGACATCACGAGCGCGTTGATCAACCAGGGCGCCGACCTCGTCACCATCGGGGCGCAATACCAGAAGAACCCGTTCGCGGTCATGAGTCTCGCGAGCAACCCGATCAACACGCCGCAAGACATGATCGGAAAGAAGATCGGCGTGCAGGCCACGAACGAATCTGTCTGGAACGCGTTCTTGAAGGCGAACGCCCTCGACCCGACCAAGATCACGAAGGTGCCGGTGCAGTTCGACCCGTCGCCGTTGGTCTCCAAGCAGGTCGACGGTTGGTTCTCGTTCGTCACCAACGAGCCCAACCTGTTGAAGACCCAGGGCGTCGCGACGAAGACGTTCCTGTTGGCCGACTACAAGTACCCGCTCGTCTCGGAGACGTACGTCGTCAAGCGGAGCAGTCTCACCGACCCGACCAAGCGCAAGAAGGTCAAGGCGATGCTGGTGGCCGACATCAAGGGTTGGCAGCAGAACCTGAAGGACCCCACGATCGGCGCGAAGCTCGCGGCGAACGTCTACGGGAAAGACCAGAAGCTCACCGTCGCCGAGCAGATTCTCGAGTCGACGTCGGAGAACCTCCTGATCTCGACCGCCGACACGATGGCAAACGGTCTCTTCACGATCACCGACGCCCTGATGGACGAGAACATCAGCACGCTCGCGCTGGCCAAGATCAACATCACGAAGGCCAAGCTGTTCGACATGTCCGTGCTGAGTGAGGTGTACTCGGAGCACCCCGAGCTCAAGACCTACACGACGGCATAACGCCGTGGCGACGACTCACACCTTGACGGGAACCGACTCCTCGACGAACGACCCCAGCATCGTCAAAGACGACGGCATCTCGCTGCGGAAGCTCGGAAAGATCTTCCGGGTTCGCCGTTCCGAGGTCGTCGCGCTCGAACGCGTCGATCTCGCGGCGCCCGCGGGATCGTTCACGACGTTGCTCGGTCCGTCGGGGTGTGGGAAGTCGACGATCCTGCGGATCCTCGCCGATCTCGAGACGCCCACGAGCGGTGAGGCGTTCGTGCACGGCGACGATCCCGCGACCGCGCGCAACAAGCACGAGCTCGGCATCGCGTTCCAGGAAGCCGCGCTGTTGCCGTGGCGTTCGGTCATCACGAACATCAAGCTGCCGTTGGAGCTCGCCGGCATCAAGCCCGCCCCCGGTGTGATCGACGGACTGATCAAGCTCGTCGGCCTCGAAGGATTCGAGGAGGCCCGGCCTTCGCAGCTCTCGGGTGGTATGCGGCAACGGGTCGCGATCGCCCGGGCGCTCGTGGTCGAGCCGAAGATCCTGCTGCTCGACGAGCCGTTCGGCGCGCTCGACGAGATGACCCGACAACGGCTGAACCTCGAGCTGCAACGGATCTGGACGGAGCGGGCGTGCACGACCCTGCTCGTCACGCACTCGATCTCCGAAGCGGTGTTCCTCGCCGACACGGTCGCCGTGATGAGCCCGCGGCCCGGCCGGATCACGGCGCGCGTCGACATCGATCTCCCGCGTCCCCGGACCCCGGAGATGTTGCGCGACCCGCACTTCCACGAACTGTGCGACCGCTTCAGCGAGCTGCTGTTCGGGCAGGGCCAGGCGGCCGGCGAGCGCTGATGGCATCGACCACCATCGCCGAACGGCGCGTCGCGCGTACGAGCGACGCGCCTGCCTGGCGCGGCGGGTTGATCGGCATCGTCGGGCTACTCGTCGTGTGGGAGATCGTCGGCTTGGTGTTCTTCGCCGGCCGCAACGGCCTCATCCCGCCGCCGACTCGCATCGTGGCTCACATGATCGACGACGGCTTCACCTTCTATTGGCACAACGCCCGCGACACGCTCTACGAAGCCATGGTCGGATGGTTCTGGGGCAACGTCTTGGCGATCACGCTCGCGTTCTCGTTTCTCGTGGCGCCGATCCTCGAGCGTCCGTTGACGCGGTTGGGGGTCGTGTCGTACTGCCTGCCGATCCTTGCGATCGCGCCGATCCTCTCGGTCACGTTTCACGGTCAAGCGCCGAACATCATCCTCGCGGCGCTGGCGGTGTTCTTCACGACGCTGGTCGGCACGCTCGTCGGTCTGCGGAGCGCCGATCAGACCTCGCTCGACATGGTGCACGCGTACGGCGGCGGCGCCTTCCGCAAGCTGACCAAGGTGCGGCTTCGCGCCGCGCTTCCGAGTCTGTTCGCGGCACTGCAGATCGCGGCGCCGGCCGCGATCCTCGGCGCGATCATCGGCGACTACTTCGGGGCCGAGCGCGGTCTCGGCGTGGCGATGGTCGCCGCCCAGACCGGATTGGAGATCCCGCGCACCTGGGGTCTTTCGATCGCGGCGGCCGCGCTCGCCGGGGTCGCTTACGGCATCACCGGACTCGTCGGGCGGCTCGTGAGTCCCTGGGCCCCGCGGTCGGGTCGGGTATGACGGCCACCGAGCTTCTCAGTCCCGTCGGGGCGGTGCCGATCCCGGTCGTGAGCCCGGCGCGCAAGGACGAGAACCGGTGGTTGCGCGCCGGCCGCAAGGTTTTGGGCTGGACGGTCTCGGTGGCGATCCTGCTCGGCACCTGGTGGCTGTTCCTCATCGTGTTCCACATCGACCACTTCATCGGGAAGACGCCGCTCGACGTGTGGCACTTCGTGACCGCGAAGTCCACTGCCGCCGCGCCGATGAGCTCGCCGACGCGCGGCAACCTCTATCCCGCGGCGCGAACGACGTTGAGGGATGCGTTCGTCGGGCTCGGCGCGGGAACGTTGGCCGCGCTCGTCTGCTCGGTCGTGTTCAACCTTCGCCGGTCGGTCGAGCAGACGATCATGCCCATTGCGATGGTGTTGCGATCGGTACCGCTCGTCGCGATGACTCCCTTGATCACCCTCATCTTCGGCCGCGGCCTGATGTGCGTCACGGTGATCGCGGGGATCGTGACCTTCTTTCCGACTCTCGTGAACGTGACCCTCGCGCTGCGGGCAACTCCGCAGGCGTCGATCGATCTCTTCCGGGCGTACGGTGCCGGTCCGTTCAAGACGATGCGCAAGGCCCAGTTCCCGAATGCCCTGCCGGCGGTGTTCGCGTCGCTGCGGATCGCCGCGCCGCTCGCGCTCGTCGGCGCGCTGCTCGCGGAGTGGTTGGCGACCGGAAAGGGCCTGGGGTCGCTCATGCTCCTGTCGAGTCCCGCCGGCAACTACAACATGCTGTGGACCTCCGCGGTGCTCATCACCGCGTTCTCGATGATCCTGTACACCGCGATCAGCGGCGTCGAGAAACTCGTGCTGGCCCGCTTCGGCGACGTCCCCACCTAAGCCGCGTCGTCACTTGAAGAGCCCGTTGACGATGTCGTGGAGCGTGGAGTTGTAGTTCGCGAGCGACAGTATGAAGACGATGATCAAGACCTTCGAGGCGATGTACTCGACCATGAGCGCGCCCGCGGCCATGTAGCCGCTCGCGTCCGTCGTCTCCTCGTCGGGCCCATCTGGCGGCGTCGGGCTGAGGACCCTTCCGACCGTGCGCGCGAAGGCGCTCGCGAGTCGGGATGTTCCGCGACACGAGGTGGTCACCGCCTGCTTCGCCGCGACCACGCCGGTGGTTCCTTGCGCCGACGGCGTGGTTGGAAGGTCGGTCGTCGCGGGGCGCAGGATGCGGCGGCGTACGTAGCGGACGAATGTTCCGATCACGATCAACAGCAAGAGCGCGACCAGCGGACGCGACGGTCGGACGAGATAGCCGCCCACGTCGCGGTAGATCCCGTCGAGGATGCGCGCGGCCCTCGACTTCTGGCCCCCGTCCAGTGCGAGCAACGCGTAGTGAGCCTGGTTGGCGTCGGCGACGGTTCCCGACGCCCGAGCCGACACTTCAATCTGACTCAGGATCTTGCGCTTCGCGTCGTCGTTGGGGTCGTTCGGATCGTTGGGAACCAAGGCAATGAGCGACTGGTCCATCGACAGGTCGCCCGCGGTGAAGCCCGAGACGAAGAGCTTGTGCGGGTCGTCACAGACATCGGTCCGGGACTTGTTTGGCAGGTTGACCGTGCGCAGCGTGGCCTTGTCGGCCACCGACGTGCCACTGATGTTGAGCGAGCAGTCGAAGGTTGCGCCCTCGAACGAGAGCGAGCGCACCTGCGAGCCGGCAATCGACGCGAATCCGTCGACCGACAAGTTCTTGGCATCGACGTCGGCGAACTTCGCCCCGTCCATCGAAAGCCTCTCATGGACCTTCGTGTGCGACAGCGAGAGTGAGTCCCCGGCCCGGCTGTGGTCGAGCAGGAGCTTGCGGTTGAAGATGCGCTGGCCGAAGTTCACCGACCCGTCGAACGACGCGCCGAGAAACGTCGCGTCGCCGCTCGTCACGCTGTCGCTCGTCGCCGTCGACAGCCGTCCCCCGAAGTCGGCGCTCGCGGCAAAGTGTGCTCGATCGAAGACGGCCACGTCGGCGAAGTTCGTTCCGACGAAGCTCGTGTTGTCGGCGAAGAACGCTCCTTCGAAACGAAGCGGCCCTTTGAACGACAGGCCGTCGAACGCTGATTGTTGTTCGAAACGCGCAAAGGAGAAGTCGATGCTGTCGCTCGCTCCACCCCCGGCCTTGTCGCCACGCGCGAGCATTGGGCCTTCGAACTTGGCGCCGCGCAGGTCGACGCGGCCCTTGAGAGTGACGCCCTCGAGATCGACCGCCTCCGCGAATGTGACGTCGGAGGCGAGGATGGCGCCGTCGATCACACAGTCCTTGCATCGAATCGACTGCTCGATCTTCAGGTTTTGGAGGTCGAGCACCCCGATGATCTCGATGCCGGTGAACTCGACGCGCTTGCCCGACTTGACGAGCTTCACGAATGTCGACGCCTTCATCGTCGTCAGCGCGCCGGCCGGTCGGCTGTGGACCGCAGCGGTCGCGCCGACGATTAGGAGGCAGAGTGCCGCCCGGGCCGCCGTCCGAGAGATGGGTTCTCGAGCTTTCGAGAACATGCCGGACCCCAATCTGCACCCGCCCCGCCGGCGTGCACACTGGGTCTAACGAATACGTGTAAACGTTCCGTAAATCGGCGTTGTTCAGGCCGCCAGCGTGGCGTAGAGCTCGTGTAAGAGGTGCTCCGGCCGACCGGTGACCTTGTCCCAGGTCGCGAACACGAGGCGGTACCCGGGGCGGCCGGGCACGCTCCACTTCTCGTTGTCGTGCTCGTAGTCGGTGGCGTCGTCGTGCCAACGGCGGCCGTTCGTCTCGAGGATCGTGCGGGCTCGGGTGAACGCGAAGTCGAACCGGTAGGTGCGTCCGTTCCACGTGAGTGGAAACTCGCGGACGAAGTCGGTGAGTCCGGCCGCGACGAGGAGCCGACGCGTCTTCACCTCGAGCGTCGAGCGGGCCGCGTGTACCGGGTCGATCTCGTCGAGAAGCTGCCGAAGTGCAATCGACCCCGGCCGACCGGAGAACCGCCCGAGATACGCGCGAAGCGCGGGCACCGTCGTGAGCCGACGCCTCCGCGCGTCCTCACACGCGATCTCGAACCCTTCCGCGTCGAGACTCGCGGCCAGCGCCAAGATCGTCGGCTCAACGCCGGTTGCGAGAAGACCGCGTTGACGCCTCAGGAGCAAAGATGCCCGGGCGCTCGCCTCGTGGACCAGCACCGATGCCGAGCGCACGCGGCTCGGGCTCACTACGACGATCTCTGCCTTTTGAGCGGTCACGCCTTCGAGCTTGTAGAGCTCGCCCGCAGAACGGCCGGCCGCCGCCGCGCCGTCGCCCGCCCAGAGAAGAGCAGCTCTCAAGGATTGTTCGTTCGAGCGGGCGACCGCAGTCATCCGGTAGGTGTCAGGCAGTATCCGATCGACGACTCCTGATCGGTGCAATGCGGCGATCTGCTTGCGTGTCACGCCGATCGCCAGTGCGTCGCGGCCACGGAAAACGCCGAGCGAGTCGGCGCTCAGCAGCGAAAGTCGGCCAAACGCGGATCCGTTCGCCATGCAATGCCTCCTGCGGGTATGGCCGGGCGAATGGATCGCGCCGGGGGCTGCAGGGGGAAGCGGTGCGCGGGACTTTAGCGGCGGGCGTTTTTGACGAAGTCGGCGAGGCCGTGTTTCTCGGCGGGGCGCTTGCCGCCGTACCAGCCGCCGCGGATGTGACGCCGGATGCCGCCTTCACCGTCGTCGGTCGCGCGCGCCGCGCTGTGCCACAGGTCGGAGTGGTGCAACAACACGTCGCCGCGCTCGCAGTACACGCCGACCTCGCCGGGAACCTTCTCGAAACCGAGCGGCATTCCGTCGGTGCCGCCTCGGTGCGAACCGGGGACGACGCGCAGGAAGCCGTTCTGCGGCGAGGTCGCGTCGAGGTGGATCGTGAACGCGACCGACGGCCACCAGTCGAGGTTCGGGCCCGACTGGTGGTCGGAGTGCCAGCCGATGCGCGAGTACCCGGAACGTTCGCCCGGGCGCGCGTCCTGGTACACCACGCCGAAGCGGTCCTCTTCGAGCAGCCAGGAATCCGCCCCGATCAAGCGCTGCACCGCATCGACCACGACGGGATGCATCACCGCGGCGCGCGCCCGCGTCGACACGGGCGTGATCTCGCAGACGTAGTGCGCGAACGGTTCGCCGTCGATGACCGCGTCGGGATCGTCGAGGATGACGGTGCCGCAGGCCTCCGGCAGCTCACCGGCGACGAGCTTGCGTTGCAGTTCCTCGAGCTCGTGCTGCAACTCGTCGAGCTCGGCGTCGGAGTAGAGGCCGCGCACGATCGTGAAGCCCTGATCCGCGAACGATGCGCAGGCCGAGTCCAACTCGTCGGCCCTGAATACTCCGGCACTCATACGACCGCCCCTCCGAGATCGGGTTGGCGGCGACCGCGGCTGCTGAGGACCTTCTCCCGCAGCCAGACGCCGGCCGCGACAGGCTCGTAGCGCGCCGGATTGTCGGGGGTTGCGCACGTGGGGATGCACTCGACGACGAGATCGGGCGGGCAGTCGAGGAAACGGGCGAGGGCACGACGGCGCACGGGACCATTCTGGTCACGCGGCGGCGGGATGACCCGATGCAGGGTGGACGTCCAACGGTTGTTCGTCCACCGTTCGAGCATGTCACCGAGGTTGCACACAAACGATCCGCGCGGCACGGAGACATCGTGCCACTGGCCGGCGCGGAACACCTGGAGGCCGGGGACGTCGTCGGCGAGCAGCACGGTGAGCACGCCGTAGTCGGTGTGCGCTCCCATGCGCGCTTGGCCGGGTTCCGGATCGGGTGCGCCCGGCGCCCGTTCGTAGTTGACGGCGCGCGCCGTGAGGATCGCGCGCCCGAGCTGGTCGACGAACCACGCTTCCGGGAGCGAGAGCGCCAACGCCATCGCCCGCAGCAGCGAGTCGGCGACCCCGCGCACCGCGTCCTCGTAGGTCGACCAGGCCTCTCGCAAGCCGACGGGATGATCGGGCCACACGTTCGGTGCGTAGAACTCGCGGTGGCGGTCGTACTCGGGGCCGACTGCGTCTTCACGCCCGACGTTGAACGCCTCGAACAGGTCGGGCGGAGTCTCCTCGCCGCGGCTGTACGCGAGGCCCTCCTTGCCCAGTTCGCTGTAGCCCCGATTGGCGGTCTCGTCGGCCACGACGAAGCGGCGCTTCTCGGCGAGCGGCCTGTCGAAGAACGCGCCGAAGTCGTCGAGCACCGCGTCGCAGACCGGCTGCGGCACGCCGTGCCCCGACACGAGGAGGAAGCCGGAGTCGCGGCACGCGGCGTCGATCGCGGTCGCGACCGAAGCGCGGTCGGCCGGACTGCCGAGCCGAAAGGGCTCGAGGTCGACGGGATGAACAGGAAGCGTGGCGCGCACCTCTCGCATCGTCAACAATCTGTTGAAATCGGCTGTTGCCGTCGTATCACAGGAGTGTGAACGATTCCCGTGCGACTTGACCATGCGAGGGCCGATGGGCGACGGTCGTCGCCGTGTCCGAGGCAGACGTGAACGGATCCGAGGATGCCACGCCCGATCGCTGCGACCTCCTCGTGCGGGGCGCGCTGCTCGTGGCGACGGTCGACGACGATCGCCGTGAGATCGAGGGTGGTTGGGTCGCGATCTCCGACGGGCTGGTGCAGGCGGTCGGTGGGTCGGCCGATCCGATGCCAGCCGCCGAACGGACCGTCGACGCGACCAACTGTGTCGTGACGCCCGGGTTCATCAACACACACCATCACATCTTCCAGAACCTCACCCGCAGCTACCGGCCCGCGGTGAACGGCACGTTGTTCCAGTGGCTGACGACGCTCTACCCGCGCTGGGCGTTCCTCGACGAGGAAGCGGCGTACGTGTCGGCGTGGATCGGGCTCGCCGAGCTCGCGCTCGGCGGCTGCACCACGAGCACCGACCACCTGTATGTGCACCCGCGCGGTGTTGGCGATCTCATCTCGGCGGAGATCCGCGCCGCGCAGGAAGTGGGCGTGCGCTTCCATCCGACGCGCGGTTCGATGAGCCTGTCGCAGAAGGACGGCGGACTGCCGCCCGACTCGGTCGTGCAGGACGACGACGAGATCCTCTCCGACAGCGAACGCCTCGTCGCGTTGCACCACGATCGCACGTGGGGCGCGATGGTTCGGATCGCGCTGGCGCCGTGCTCGCCGTTCTCGGTGACGCCCGAGCTCATGCGCGCGACCGCCGAGCTCGCCGAGCGGCTCGACGTGCGGTTGCACACACACCTCGCCGAAGATCCCGACGAGGACACGTTCGCGGAGCAGACTTTCGGGCGGCGGACGATCGAGCAGTTCGAGGAAGTCGGGTGGGGGAGCGATCGCAGCTGGGTCGCGCACTGCATCTACCCGAACGCCGACGAGATCGTGCGGCTGGGCAAGTGGGGCACCGGGGTCGCGCACTGCCCGAGCTCGAACATGCTCATCGGCGGCGGGGGTATCGCGCCGGTATCGGAGTTCCGGGCCGCGGGAGTGCCGGTCGGTCTCGGTTGTGACGGTTCTGCATCGACCGACTCCGCGTCGTTGTGGATGGAAGCGCGCAACGCACTGCTGCTCGGACGGTTGCGCAAGGGTCCAACCGCGATGGGCGCGCGCGACGCGTTGGAGATCGCGACGCGCGGCTCCGCCGCGTGTCTCGGCCGGGAGGGCGAGCTGGGCCAGCTCTCGCCGGGCGCGGTCGGTGATCTCGTGTGCTGGCCGCTCGAAGGAGTGCAGTTCGCGGGCGCGTTGACCGATCCCGTCGAAGCGTTGCTGCGGTGCGGACCGGTGGCGGCCCGACACACGGTCGTGAACGGGAAGCTTGTGGTGGACGACGGAACGATCGTCGCACCCGGCGAGTCCGAGATGCTCGCCCGCCATCGCACGATCAGCGCGCGCATTCAGGGAGTATGAGTCCGACTATCTGAACTTGTAGACGATGTGCGTCGCCAGCGGTGACGTGGCGGCCTCGACGGCATCTGCGTGGAACTCGGGCACATCGTCGAATATTCGTTCGCCATCTCGCAATACCACCGGGACGACGTCGAGAACGAGTTCGTTCAGGCAGCCGGTTTGTAACGCTTGGCGGACGGTGCTTGCCCCACCGGCGACGTCGATCGGACCGTCGTCGGCATGCTTGGCCGCTTCGGCAAGGGCAGTCTCGAAGCTGTCGACGAAGTAGAAGGTCGTCCCACCTTCCATTTCGATCGGGTCGTGCAGGTGATGGGTCAGCACGAACACGGGAGCGTGGTACGGCGGCTCAGGACCCCACCAGCCGCGCCAATCGGAGTCGCCCCACTCGCCGCGAACCGGGCCGAACATGTTGCGGCCCATGATGTACGCGCCGCGCGGCCCGAGCAGCCGTTGAGTGAAAGCTTCGTCGACCGGGTGCTTCGGATCGTTGAGGTGCCAATCGTGAAGCTTTCGTCCGTCGATGCCGAGTGGGTTGTCCGCGCTTTGGTCGGGCCCCGCGACGAACCCGTCGATTGAGATCGACATGTGACAGGTGACGAAGGGCATAGGTTCGACGACCTCCTCGCTCGCGAGTACGCATAGTGCCCGATCGCCAGTTGTCAGTCACTACGTGGTGCGGCGTGCGTGGCGGAAGGAAGGCGGCCGCAACAGGACCGCCTTGTCTTCACGTTCGTTTCTGACCGCGCGCCAGTTCCGGCGTCGCAAAGCGCATCGCCAACGCATCCCGACCCTGCGCGCGCAGTGCCACGACGATGGCTTCCGCCACCAGCCCGGTCACCTCGCGGGAGCGTTTCACGGTCCGTCCGTCGGGGCGGCGCTCGACGACGATCCATCCGTTCGCTTCCATCGGGACAAGCCTTAGCACCTACGCGCGCGCCTCGACAGGCTGGCCGCACTCTTTTACCGACTTCTTGCCTGCCGGCAGTGTGCTCGCGCGTCCGCGAGTGCTCTAGGTGGCGGTTTGGTCGTCGATGAGTCGGCTCGTGGCGGAGAGCACGGCTCGCAGCGAAGCGGTGATGATGTTGGGATCGGTGCCGATTCCCCAGCGTGTGGTGGTGTCGCCGGCGATCGTCTCGACGTAGGCCACAGCGGTCGCGTCGGCGCCGCGACCGAGCGAGTGCTCGTGGTAGTCGACGACGTCGAGCTCGACACCGAGCGCGTCACGGATCGCGGCAACGAATGCGGCGATGGGGCCGTTGCCTTCGCCCTGCATTGTGAGGGGTTCGCCGCCGACGACCACCTGCGCGGTGATGGCGGTGTGCTCGTCGTCGCGGGCGACGAGCTGGTGCGAGTGCAGTCGGAGGCGCGGCTCGTCCGGCAGATACATCGCCTTGAACTCGTCCCACATCGCCGAGGGTGTGATCTCGGTGCCGGTGTCCTCCGCGACGGTCTGGATCGCCTTCGAGAACTCGATCTGCAGCCGACGGGGAAGGGAGAACCCGTGCTCGT
>DASYJT010000016.1:0-2148 GCA_035996165.1 Acidimicrobiia bacterium | reverse complement strand
ACCGGCGGTCTGCGCCGATTCGTCAACGTGTTCCTCGCCGACGAAGACATCCGCTTCTTGCAGGGCGTCGACTCGCCGGTGACCGACGGTCAGACGCTCAGCATCGTGCCGGCCGTCGCCGGCGGATAACCGTCCCGCCCGAAATGGGTCGGTGCCCGACCATCGAGACGGAACGGTTGCGCCTGCGTCCGTTCCGTGACGACGATCTCGACGCGTTCACCGCGGTCCTGCAAGCTCCCGAGGTCAGCGCATCTCTGCACGCGCCGGGCATCACGCGCGAGCAGTCGTGGCTCGGCATGGCGCAACAACTCGGGCAGTGGGAGTTGCGCGGCCATGGGCAATGGGCCGTCGAGGAGAAGGCGTCGGGCGCGTTCGTCGGACGCGCCGGCATGCATCACCCGGCGCGCGACGAATGGCCGGGCATCGAGATCGGCTGGGCGCTTCATCCGGATCACTGGGGCAAGGGCTACGCAACCGAGGCCGGCGCCGCGTCGGTGCAGTACGCATTCGCGCACCACGACGTCGACGCGATCTACAGCTGCATCCTGGCCGAGAACACGCGATCGCAGGCGGTCGCCCGCCGGCTCGGTTTCACGCCGTGGGAGGAACGTGTGCTCTCGCACTTCCCCTCGATGCCGCACATGATCTGGCGGCTCGCGCGAGCGGACGCTCAGATCGCCATGACGTAGAGCGACTCGGCGACACGCGTCGGCACGTGATGCTCGCCCGTGTCGGTCTTCACCGTCACGCCTTCGGCGTCGAGATCGATCACGGTCGCGTCGCAGCCGGGCAGCAGGTGTGCGCCGGCGATGAGGACGAGTGCTTCGTCGGACATCTCAAGCCGTTCGCTCACCCGCGCGATGGTGACCGGGCCGACCTGGGCGTCGGCGAGGGCAACCGTGGGACCGGAGGGGGCCGCGTGGAGCGAGCCCGGGATGGGGTTCCCGTGGGGGCATGTGGCCGGGTCGCCGAGCAGCAGGACGAGTTTCTCCTCGACATCGGCGGAGATCGCGTGCTCCCAGCGCGCCGCCTCTGCGTGCACCTTCTCCCACTCGAGCCCGATGACGTCGACGAGCAGGCGCTCCGCGAGCCGGTGCCGGCGCACGATCGTGGTCGCGAGGCCCCGGCCCTTGGTGGTGAGGCGCAGGCGGCGATCGTCCTGGAGCTCCACCCAACCCCCCTCGACCAGGCGTCCGACCGTCTCGGACACGGCGGCGGCCGACAGGCCGAGCCGCTCGACGAGGCGGGCCCGCATCGGCACGACGCCCTCTTCTTCGAGGGAGAGGATCGTCTCGAGGTACTCCTCGGTCGTGTCGTGCAGCTCGGCCACAGGTGCCACGTTACGGCCAACGAGGCTCGTTCCGGGCCGATTCCTCGGCTTGCACTCGCGGCGGTCGAGTGCCAACATGGGTTAGCACTCGGCTATCCTGAGTGCCAACCATCCGCCCGTTCCACGCAGCCGACGAAGGCTGCTCCAGGGGGTTTTTACCAATGCCCAAGCAGATCGCCTACGACGAGCACGCCCGCCGGGCGCTCGAGGCGGGTATGAACAAGCTCGCCGACGCAGTACGTGTCACCCTCGGCCCGCGTGGCCGCAACGTCGTCCTCGAAAAGAAGTGGGGCGCACCGACGATCACCAACGACGGTGTCTCCATCGCCAAGGAGATCGACCTCGAGGACCCCTTCGAGAAGATCGGCGCCGAGCTCGTCAAGGAAGTCGCCAAGAAGACCGACGACGTTGCCGGTGACGGCACCACCACCGCAACGGTGCTCGCGTGGGCCATGGTCCGCGAGGGCCTGCGCAACGTGGCGGCCGGCGCGAACCCGATGGTCTTGAAGGGCGGCATCCAGCAGGCAGTCGCCGCCGCCGTCGAGTCGATCAAGGCCCAGTCGAAGAAGGTCGACACCGACCCGGCTGCGATCGCCAACGTCGCCGCGATCTCCGCGGCCGACACGGAGATCGGCTCGATGATCGCCGAGGCGCTCGAGAAGGTCGGCAAGGACGGCGTCATCACCGTCGAGGAGAGCCAGACCTTCGGGATGGAGCTCGACCTCGTCGAAGGTATGCGCTTCGACAAGGGCTACATCTCGCCCTACTTCGTCACCGACCCCGACCGCATGGAAGCCGTCCTCGACGACGCGCTCCTG
>DASYJT010000015.1:0-9836 GCA_035996165.1 Acidimicrobiia bacterium | reverse complement strand
CGGAGACGATCGACGTGACGATCCCGGCGAACGTCAAGGCGACGCTGCAGATCAACGGGAAGGCAATGCGCCTCGGATCCGGCCGCTACCAGGTCCCGAGTTCGCAATTCCCGAGCCCCCGCCGTCCGGCCGCGTCCGCGTCCGGTCATCACGGATCGAACGCGATCGCGGTGGTCGTCGTGATCGCCGCCCTCGCGGTGGTCGTCGCGGCCGGCTTCGTCCTTCGGCGGCGTTCCTGAGGCAAGATCACCCCCATGCGATTCAGCTACGCCGAGACCTTCTGCGATCCCTCGTTTCTCGCGCCCCTCGCGCAGGCCGCGGAAACCGCCGGCTACGACTCGTTCGTCGTGCCCGACAGCCTCATCTTCCCCGCCGAGTCCGACACGTTGTATCCGTACACCGCCGACGGCGACCGCGCGTTCCTCGAGGACAAGCCGATCATCGAGCCGTTCACGCTCATCCCTTACCTCGCCGCGAAGACCGCCCGCATCCGGTTCACCACGTTCGTGTTGAAGCTCGCGGTCCGACCCGCGGTGCTCGTCGCGAAGCAGGCCACGAGCATCGCAGTGCTGTGCGACGATCGCCTGCGGCTCGGCGTCGGCATCAGCCCCTGGCCCGAGGACTTCGCCGCGATGGACGTCGCCTGGGAGCGCCGCGGCAAGCGGATGGACGAGATGGTCGACATCTTGAGCGGGTTGATGGGCGGCGACTGGTTCGAGTACCACGGCGAGGTGCTCGACCTCGAGCGGTGCAAGATCTGTCCCGTTCCCGACACGCCGATCCCCCTGCTCATCGGCGGCCACGCCGACGTCGCGCTGCGGCGCGCGGCGCGCCAGGGCGACGGCTGGATCCACGCGGGCGGCGATCCGGCCGAGCTCGGGACCATGGTGGAACGCGTGCACGCGCTGCGCACCGAGTACGGCCGCGCAAGCGAGCCGTTCGAGGTGCACGCGATCTCGCTCGACGCGTTCTCGGTCGACGGCGTGCACAAGCTCGAGGATCTGGGTGTCACCGATGTCATCGTCGGTTTCCGGTACCCGTACACCGTTGAGCCCGATACCCAACCGCTGCAGGACAAGATCGACCATCTCAGCCGATTCGCCGACTCCGTGATGTCGAAGGTGTGATCCATGAAGTTTGCGATGTTCTACGAGATCCCGGTCGCGAAACCGTGGACGCCGCAGAAGGAATACGACGCGTACAAGAACACCATCGAGCAGGTGAAGCTCGGTGACCGCATGGGGTTCCATTCGTTCTGGACCGTCGAGCACCACTTCCTCGACGAGTACTCGCATTGCTCGAACCCCGAGGTGTTGTACGGCCACATCGCGGCAGTGACCGAGAACCTGCGCATCGGCTACGGAGTCCGTCTCCTGCCGAAGCCGTACAACCATCCGATCCGCACCGCCGAGAGCGTCGCCGTGCTCGACCTCGTGAGCGACGGCCGGGTCGAGTTCGGAACCGGCCGCTCGTCGACTCGCGCGGAGATCGAGGGCTTCGGCCTCGATCCGCACGAGACGCGCGAGATGTGGGACGAGGCGCTGCAGCACATCGTCGGCATCTGGACGAACGAGGAGTACTCGTTCGACGGCAAGCACTGGCAGATGCCGCTCCGCCGCGTGCACCCGACCCCGTTGCAGAAGCCGCACCCGCCGATCTGGGGCGCTACGTCGAGTGTCGACGGGCACTACGAGATGGGCAAGCGCGGGCTCGGGCTGTTGTCGTTCACCGTCGGTAATCCGCCGGAGAACCTCGAGGAGCGCATCGCGAACTACCGGCGCGGGCTGGCCGACTGCACCGAGCCCGTCGGCAAGTTCGTGAACGACCAGGCCGCCACCTTCACCATGGTGCACTGCAGCGACACCAACGCACAGGCCCGCGCGGAGGCCGAGGAGTCGTTCGTCTGGTATCCGCGTGCCGCGGGCCACCACATCGCGTCGCTCGCGGAGTGGATGGAAGAACGCGGTCAGGAGCTCGGCAACTACGGATACGCCGGCGAGGCGCGCAAGGGCGAGCAGGCCGGCTGGTTCGACCACCTGAACATGGATTACCTGTACGACAGCGGCGCCGGTGTGGTCGGCGACCCCGACCGTTGCATCGAGATCTGCAAGCGCTACGAAGCGGTCGGTTGCGAGCTGTTGTTCTGCCTCTTGAATCCGTACAACATCCCGCACGAGCAGGTCATGCACTCGATCGAGCTGCTCGGCAAGTACGTCATCCCCGAGTTCGACAAGTAACTACTTCGCCCTCGACCTACCTCCGGTCGTACACGTCGTTGCCGAAGCACCGCAGGCCCGGCGCGCCCGCGTAGCCGAGGTGCCCGAGGCCGAACATGTCCTCGATGCTGCACAGCAACGCGTAGTGGTTGTACGGGGTCGCGTCGGTAGTACCCGCTTTCACGTGCGCCGAGAGCACCAGCGCACCGACCCGCCCGCCGCCCGGGCCACCGAGTCCCGGCTGCGCGGCGTTCGGCGCGGCCGGTGTGTGGCAGCAGGCGGCCGTGCTGGTGATGGTCGCTTCGTCGAACGTGATCACGAGCATGCCGTCGGCCTTGTACGCCGGTGAGGCAAGGATCTTCGGCACCTGCGCCGCGAGGAACCGATCAGCCGACACGAGTCCACCCGGCTCGTTGTCGACGCACGGCGCGTCGTGCCCGTCGTGGCAGAGGTTGGGCGTGATGAACGAGAAGTTCGGCGTAGTGGTGGTCGACTGCAGGTCGGTCGCGAGCTGAGCGAAGTCGACGACGTTGCGCTTGCAGATCGGCGAGTCGATGATCGAGTGGAAGTAGACGAACGGGTTGTGCCGGGTCGCGTACATGTCGCCGCGGCGAGCGACGAGCGTCTGGTCGTTCTCACCGATGGCCGGATGGCGGCAAGGAGTACGCATGTCCTCTTGGTACGAACGCCACGTCTTGCCGGCCGCCGTCAGCTGGTCGGCGACGGTCTTGACCGCGCGGGGATAGACGCATCCCTGACCGAGCGCCTGGCCGTACTTGTCGGTGCCCTTCGAGGTGAACTCGACGAACTTGACGCAGTCGCCTTGTGTGTTCGGGTTGGGCGATTGGCCGCTGATCTCCGCGATGTAGTTGTCGAGGCTCACGTGACCGATTCCGTAGTACTGCGTGAGCAACTTGCCCTGCTTGACCAGCGTGCCGTTGAGATACTGCGCGGGTGAGGTCGTGCCCCACGACGTCGTGTAGTTCTCGTTCTCGAGGTTGATCACGAACACGTGGCCGATGGAACGCGGACCGCTCGGCACCGTCGTCGTGGTAGGCGCGCCGGTCGCCGCGCTGGAGCTCGGCTTCGACGACGACGAAGAACATGCGCCGAGCCCGGCGACACCGATGACGATCGCGACGACGCCGATCAAGCTTCTCCTCATCGACGGAGCCTGACGCCCGGACCCGCCCGTCCGCAAGGCGGTAGCGTCGGGCCGAACCCTCGACGCCCGCACGGAGGACAGCCATGGAGTACCGACGACTCGGCCGCACTGCACTGCGCGTCAGCCCGCTCTGCCTCGGAACCATGAACTTCGGGCCGCTGACGACCGAGCCCGACTCGCACGCGATCATGGATCGCGCACTCGACCTCGGCATCAATTTCTTCGACACCGCGAACCGCTACGGCGGACCGAAGGGTCCGGGTCGCACCGAGGAGATCCTGGGCACATGGTTCGCGCAAGGCGGCGGCCGGCGCGAGAAGGTCGTGCTGGCGACGAAGGTCTTCGGCCCGATGACCGAGTGGCCGAACGACGGCGGACTGTCGGCGCGTCACATCCGCGCCGCGTGCGACGAGAGCCTGCGCCGGATGCAGACCGATCACATCGACCTGTACCAGATGCACCACATCGACCGGACCGCGTCGTGGGACGAGGTGTGGCAGGCGATGGAGACCCTCGTCCAGCAGGGCAAGGTGCTGTACGTCGGCAGCAGCAACTTCGCGGGTTGGCACATCGCGCAGGCCAACGAGGCCGCGAAGTCGCGCCACTTCCTCGGACTCGTGAGCGAGCAGAGCCTCTACAACCTCGCGTCCCGCATGGTCGAGCTCGAGGTGCTGCCCTCGTGCCGCTCGTACGGGCTCGGGGTCATCCCGTGGAGCCCGCTCGCCGGAGGCATGCTCGGCGGAAGCCTCGGCAGCGCCGACACCGCGCGCCGCAAGAGCGTGCAACCGCGCTACGAGCACATGCGTCCGCAGCTCGAGCGCTGGGAGAAGCTCTGCGCGGATCTCGGTGAAGAACCCGCGGCGGTGGCGTTGGCGTGGCTGCTCCACCAAAAGGGTGTGACCGCACCGATCATCGGACCGCGCACGATGGAGCAGCTCGAAGGTGCGTCGCTGCGCGCGATCGACCTCGCACTCGACGACGCGACGCGCAAGACACTCGACGAGATCTTCCCCGGCCCGGGCGGACGCGCGCCCGAGGCCTACGCCTGGTAGCGCAGGCCCGACCCGCGACAACGGAGCGACCGATGGATGTCTACGAAGCGCTGTACACGACGCGCGCGATGCGCCGGTGCAAGCCCGACCCCATCCCCCTCGATGCACAAAAGCGCATCCTCGACGCAGCCGTGCGCGCCCCGAGCGGGGGCAACACGCAGAACTGGCGATTCATGCTGGTCGACGATGCCGGTGTGAAGGCCCAACTCGGACCCATATACCGCGAATGCATGACCCTTCTGTGGGCGACGATCTACAAGGACCGCCTCGTCGCCGCGAACGCGGCGCCGACCGAGCCCGAGAACGCGGAGATGTTGAAGATCCAACGCTCCGCGCAACACCTCGCCGACCACTTCGAGGAATACCCGCTGCTGTTGTTCAGCTTCGTGCAGTTCGACCCCACCGGTGGTTCGATCTTCCCGTCGACCTGGTCGGCAATGCTCGCCGCGCGGGCCGAGGGCATCGGCTCGTCGCTCACGAGCGTCTTCATGTTCCAGATCGACGCGGTGCTCGACATCCTGGGCGTACCGAAGCAGGACGGTTGGCTGTTCTCGTCGTGCGTGACCTTCGGTTACCCGACGGGAAGGTGGGCCGTCGCGCCGCGTCGACCGGTGCACGAGGTCTCGTTCCGGAACCGCTGGGGCGACCCGCTCGGATTCGAGATTCCGGAGCCGCTGTGGCCCTGAGCGCCGGGGACGGATCTGTTCGCGCGAGGCCCTAGCCTCGTCACTCCGAGACTTCGTCCAGGAAGCTCACAGCCCGCTCCCATTCGCGCCGAGCAGACTCCGCGGCAGCCGCGCCGCCCCCCGAAGCGCGAACTCAGAATTCGAGGAACGTACCGATGAGCGAATCGGATCAGCCCCGGAACGCCGACGACGGCACGACTCCGCCCGAACCGGCTTGGCCTCAGTACTCGTGGCCGACAGAGTCCGCACCGCCAGCATCCGCACCGGCCGAACCGGGGACACCCGGCCCGGACTTCGCTTCGTGGCCTCCGACCCAACCGTCACCGGTACAGCCCGGCCAACCCGTCGGCGCCGGATCGCCGCCGCCGCCGGCCTGGAATCCGCCGGCCTCGAATCCGCCGGCTTGGAGTCCGCCGGCCGGTGCATGGCCGCCGGCCGCGCCGCATCAGCCGCCGCCCGCCCCGTCGAAGATGCGGCGCGGCGTGGCCGCGCTCGCCGCGCTCGCGCTCGTGCTGGCTTCTGCCGGAGTAGGCGCCGGCGTCGCGATTGCGGTGCACAACAACTCCGACACGCGCCGTTTCAGCGCCGACAGCAACAACACGCCCGGCACTCTGCCGGCGCCCGGCAACAACGGCTTCGGGAACGGCAATGGGAACGGCACGGGTACCCCGCCGCTCTCCCCCGGCAGCGGATCGCTCGACCTCAACGCGATCGCTTCGAAGGTGAACCCCACACTCGTCAACATCAACACGACGCTTGCGCAGGGTCGCGCCGCGGGCACCGGGATGCTCATCTCTTCGACCGGCGAGATCCTCACGAACAATCACGTCATCGCCGACGCCAAAACCATCCAGGTGGTCATCGGCGGAACGGGTCCGTCGCACGCTGCCAAGGTCGTCGGCTACGACGTCACCGAGGACGTCGCGCTCCTGCAGATCACCGACAAGGTGTCGAACCTGTCCACGGTCGTGTTCGGTGAGCCGTCGAAGGTACGGATCGGCGACCCGGTCGTCGCCATCGGCAACGCGCTCGGACAAGGCGGCACTCCGAAGGCGTCGCAGGGTCAGGTGACCGCGCTCGACCAACAGGTCACGGCCGGCGACAACGGCGGGAACCAGGAAACGCTCCAGGGAATGATCCAGATCAACGCGCCGATCCAGCCCGGTGACTCGGGCGGAGCGCTCGTCGACGCGAGCGGCAAGATCATCGGCATGAACACCGCGGCCGCGGGCGTGGGCGGGCGGTTCAACAACCAGGCCGGCTCCGACATCGGGTTCGCGATCCCGATCGACAACGCGGTCGCCATCGTGAGTCAGATCCGTACCGGGCACGACACCGACAAGGTCCACATCGGCGACCGGGCGCTGCTCGGTGTCCAGGTGCGGGACCTCACCGGACAGAACGGCAACCTCAACCTCAGTTCGGGCGCGCTGGTCGTCGGCGTGCAGGCCGGCACCGGCGCGGCCGACGCGGGCATCAAGGACAACGACGTGCTGGTCTCACTCGACGGTAAGCCCGTCGCCGACTCCGCCGGGCTGCGCTCGCTGCTCGTGCACCACCATCCGGGCGACACCGTCAGCGTCGGTTGGGTCGACGCCGCCGGCACTCGCCACAACGGCACGATCAAGCTGATCGTCGGACCCCCGCTGTAACCGTCTGCGTAACGCGCACGGCCACCGGAGTCATGCTCCGGTGGCCGTTTTCGCGTCGTGGACCGTCAGTGGTGCACGGTCGTGGTGGTCGTCCCGTCGTGGTGCTCGGTCGTCGTCGTTGTGGTGGCACCGCAGCACTCGACCACCGGCCGGTTGCTGTGCGAGGAGACGGAGCCGTCGGCGCGCAGGGAGTCGACGAGGTAGGTGTATGTCACGCCCGGCGTCACCGACGTGTCGGTGAAGCTCAACGCGTCCTCGCTCTGCAAGAGCACCCGGCCGTGCCCGTCGCCGGTGCGGAGCAGGACGTAGCGAGCGTGGTCGGGGTTGGTCGCCGCGCTCCACGCGCAAGAAATGCGCACTGGGTCGGCCGACCGTTCGCAGTGCAGCGTCAACGACTGCGGGTTGTTGCTGTCGCCGTCGCCGTGGTGCACGGTCGTCGGCGTCGTGCCGTTGCCGTCGCCGCTGCCATTGCCGTCGTGCGAATCGGGCACGGTCGGCGGCGGCGTGATCTCGCCGACCGTCGTTGTGGTGGTGGCGTCGCCCGAACCGTGGTGCTCGCCGATCGTGGTCGGGGTCACGACACCAGTGCCGTCGCCGTTGGCGGGGTTGGCGCCCGTAGAGTCGCCCTTCCCGTCGTGCGGTCCGGGCGCGATCGTCGTCGTGACGTCCGCGACCGTCGTGGTGGTCGTCGATTCGCCGCCGCCGGCCAGGTTTCCGTCGTTCGCGCCGTGATGGTCGGGATCCGGCAGGGAGAACGGCGACACCGCGCTGACCGCGTTCGACATTGCGTGCTGCACCGGGCCGGGCAACACCCCGGCCGCACCGGCGCCGGTGGTCGCGGCCGCCGCCACACCGACACCGAGCGCAAGTTTTCCGGCCACACCGAGACCGGCGACGAGTCCTTTGATCTTCATGTGCCACTTCCTCCACTTCGCAACAGGGGGCTGATGAGTGGAGATGCCGCCTGCCGCGATGGCCGCCGCCAGAGCAGGAGTTGGGATGGGAACCGCTCCCGCCGTCGCCCGAAGTTCCTCGATGAACGACGTCAGACCCGCGTCGCCTTCCCCGCGGGCGGAACCCGCGAGCAGGGCGTCGATGGCGGCGTCGTCGAAGTGGTCGGGTCGAGGCATCTCGCTCCCGTCATCGCCGAAGGTGCTCACAGGGGTACGCCCTCCCGGTCGACGAGCCTCCGGACCGCCTCGAAACCCCGCCGTTGCAGCTGCTTCACCGCTCCCGGGCTCTTGCCGAGCACCTCGGCGACCTGGTCGACGGTGAGATCACCGATGATCCGCAGGATCAGGACCTCGCGCTGATCGGGCACGAGCCGGGCGCACAACTCGGTCACGCGCTGCGTGCCGATCGACCGCAGCGCCTCATCGTCGGCGCCGCGGGCGGTGTTGGCGGCGCTCGCCATGCGACCCAGCCGCTCGATCGAGGATTCGTCGAACGAATCGCCGGCGGGGCGGCGGAAGCGGCGCCGGCGCTCGTCCTGCAGCCGCCGGTGGGCGATGACGAAGACCCAGGAGCGGAAGTTCGCCTCGGTGCCCGAAAACGTCGCAATGTTGCGAAACACCGCGAGGAATACCTCGCTCGTCAGGTCGTCGACCTCGCGGGCGCCCTGCGCCCGCAGGTAGCCGGCGACGGCCGGCGCGAGCCCGCGGAAGCAGCGGTCCCAGGCCGAGGGGCGGCCCGCCTGCACGTCGGCGAGGAGCGCGTCGAAGCCCTCGCTGGCGCTCGGAGCCGGTCTCGGGCGATCGGATTGCACGGTGGCCCTATCGGCCCTCCGGACAGGCGGCTGGAGGCCCGCGACGGGAGCGACCACCCGCGTACGCGAACCTGTCGGATGCGACCGACGCGAACGACCCACGCTCGTGGGCCACTGGGCCCGGGCGAGTTGGCCGAAGCCGTGGTGCTCGCCGACGTGTCGCTCGCGCTGACGGTCGTCGGTCAGGTCGTCCCGTTCGGCGGCGCCCTCCTCGCGGCCGCCGTGGTGCCGCTGGCAGTCGTCGCCGCGCGCCACCGGCTGCGCGCCGTGATCGCGGGCACGATCGCCGCTTCGGTGGTCGGCTTCTTGGTCATCGGCACCGCGGCGATCACGTCGATGGCGGCGTGCGCCGCACTCGGCGCGCTCGTGGGCGCCGCCGACCGCCGCGCATGGAGCAGCCGTCGTACGACGGTGGTGGGGCTCGCGACGTTGTGGCCCGCGGCGTCGGCCCTCGCGCTCGGCCTGCTCGCCGCGTTCGGAAACCTCCGCCGGCTCACGCTCGACCAGGTTCGCAACGGCTGGCGCGGCCTCTTCCACTTGCTGCGCAATCTCGGCCTCGCGCGGCTGGCGGGGCCGGGTGAGCATTTCGTGGCGTGGGTCGTGCGCGACTGGTGGTTGAGCGTTCCGCTCACACTGTTCCTCGCATTGTGGTTCGGCATCTGGCTCGCGTACGGGCTCGCCACTCCCGCGCTACGGCGCGTGCGCACGGCGTTCGGTGCGGCGGTGGTCGAGGACGCTCCCGCGGGCAGCGACGACGAGTCGGGAACCGTTCCGGAACCGCTCCCGGTCGCGCTCCGCGGCGTGTCGTACCGGTACCCGAACGCGCCCGACGACGCGCTCGTCGACATCACCCTCGATGTGCACGCCGGGGAGATGGTCGCCGTTGTGGGCGCGAACGGATCCGGGAAGTCGACGCTCGCGCGCCTGCTCGCGGGGCGGCGCGCGCCGAGCTCCGGCACGATCGAGCGCCCCGGCGCGGTCGGGCTCGGGCGGGCGGGCGGTACCGCGATCGTGTCGCAACGTCCCGAGGCGCAAGTCCTCGGCGTGCGCGTGCGCGACGACGTCGTGTGGGGCATGCCGCACCCCGAGCGCGTCGATGTCGAAGCGTTCCTCGACCGGGTCGGGCTCCGCGCGCTCGTCGACCGCGAAACCTCGACGTTGTCGGGCGGCGAGCTCCAACGCCTCGCCATCGCGGCCGCGCTCGCGCGCCGACCGAACCTCTTGATCTCCGACGAGTCCACCGCGATGGTCGACGCGACCGGGCGCGCCCAGCTGGTCGAGCTGTTCCGCGACCTCGCGC
>DASYJT010000014.1:0-9072 GCA_035996165.1 Acidimicrobiia bacterium | reverse complement strand
TCATGCACCGGTCGGGAGTGCCGGTCGACATCGTGCAGACGATCGTCGGCGGTGGTCCGGTCGGCGCGACGCTGGTCGCGTCCGAGATCGACATGGTGTGCTTCACCGGCTCGTACGGAACGGGCCGGCGCGTCGCCCGGTCGGTCGCCGACCGGCTCGTCCGGCTGCAGCTCGAGCTTGGCGGCAAGGACGGCGCGTACGTGTGCGACGACGTCGACCTCGACTCGGCTGCGCTCGCGGTGGCCGAGGGCGCCTTCTACAACGGCGGGCAGTCGTGCTCCGCGATCGAGCGGGTGTACGTGAACACCGCGATCTTCGACCGCTTCGTCGATGCGTTCGGCGACGTGGTGAGCGCGTATCGCACGGGAGATCCGACCGACGAGCACACCGACATCGGTCCGCTCGCCCGGGCCGAGCAGCTCGACGTGCTCGAGACGCAGGTGGCCGACGCGGTGGGCAAGGGTGCGCGGCTCGTCTGCGGTGGGAGCCGGATCGAACGGGCCGGTTCCTGGTTCGAGCCGACGGTGCTGGTCGACGTCGACCCGACCATGAGCGTGATGCGCGACGAGACGTTCGGCCCGGTGATCGGCGTGCAGCGCGTGCGCGACGACGCCGAGGCGCAGTCGTGTCTCGACGACACGGAGTTCGGGCTGGGTGCGTCGGTGTTTACGCGCGACCGGGCCCGCGCCGAGCGCATCCTGAGCAAGCTCGACGTCGGCAACGCGTACTGGAACCGCTCGGATCGTTCGAGCGTGCGCCTGCCGTGGGCCGGCCGCCGCCACTCCGGTATGGGTGTCTCGATGTCGGAGTCCGGGGTGAAGGCCTTCGTCCGCGAAAAAGCCTGGCACCTCGGCCCCCAATAAGACCGATGCAATAAGGCCGGCGGAATAGGGAAACTGCCCGATGTGAGGACGGGGGTCTTAGGTCGATCCTGATACCTGTACGAACAGGTCAGGAGCACCGATGTTCGAGAACCCCGAGATAACAAGACAACTGGTGAACGCTCGCCTCGACCAACGGCGGCGCCAGGCGGCCGAGCGCCGGCTCGTGCGTCCGGCCCGGCGCCGGTTCCGGAATCGGCACAAGCCCGCGGCTGCCGCGTAGCGGCATGTACGCGTCCGAATCGGGCCTCGACACTGATCGCGGGTGGGCCAAACTGAACTCCGTGCCCGCACGCGTCTCGAGTACCCGGTTCGTCGGCCGCCGGGCCGAGCTCACCCGGCTCGAGGAGTGCTGGAAGGCCGCGGTCGTCGACGAACGCCCGTCGACCGTGCTCGTGGCGGGCGAGGCAGGCGTCGGCAAGTCGAGGCTCGTCACCGAGTTCGTCGAGCGGATCCCCGAACCGGCGCTGGTACTCGTCGGCCAGTGCTTCGACCTCGTCGATCGGGCGATGCCGTTCGGTCCGATCGTGCAGGTATTGCGCACGCTGCATCGCACCCTCGACGACTCCACCCTCGACGCGGTCGTCGGATCGAGCCGCGCGGAGCTCGCCGCACTTCTGCCCGAGCTGCACACGCCCGCGCGCGAAGGCGTTGTGGCCGGCGCGCTCTTCGAACAACTTCTCGGGGTGTTCGAACGCCTGAGCGTCCGCGCACCGACGCTCCTCGTACTCGAAGACCTCCACTGGGCCGATCGGTCGACGCGCGAGTTGTTCGTCTACCTCGCCCGCAGCATCAGCTCCGCGTCGCTGGTGCTCGTCGGCACGTATCGCTCGGACGACCTGCACCGTCGCCACCCGTTGCGCGCGCTACTCGCGGAGCTCGATCGTTCCGGCGCGGTCGGGCGGATCGATCTCGCGCGCTTCGACCGCGACGAGGTGCGCGAGCTGATCTCGGCGATCGTCGGGACCGAGCCTTCGGAGGATCTCGTCGACAAGACCTTTCGCCGTTCCGACGGCAACGCCTTCTTCGCCGAGGAGCTGCTGGCCGTCGAAGGCGACTACGCGGGCGCGATGCCGTCGACCTTGCGCGAGATCGTGCTGGCGCGCGTCGACGGCCTCTCCGAGCCCGCGCAGCGAGTGCTCCGGTGCGCGGCCGTGATCGGCCGGTCCGCGGATCACCGACTCCTCGAAGCCGCGGCCGGCATGGCGCCCGACGACCTGCAAACGGGCATTCGCGAAGCCGTCGCGCAGTACCTCCTTGTCACCGACGCCGACGGCCTCGAGTACCGGTTCCGGCACGCGCTCGTCCGGGAGGCGGTCGAGGACGACCTGCTGCCGGGCGACCGGGTCGCGCTCAACACGCGCATCGCCTTGGCGCTCGGCGAGCACCCCGAATGGTTCGACGGCGGGAACGCGCAGCTGTTGGCGCAGCTCGCGTGCCACTGGAACAGCGCGCACGACGCGCCCCGCGCGCTCGTCGCCGCGCTCGACGCGGCGCGGGCGGCGGAGAGCATCTACGCGTACGGCGACGCGCTCGAGCACGCGGAACGGATCCTGATGTTCTGGGAACAGGTTCCCGATGCCGAGGCGCTCACCGGTCTCACCCACGTCGACATGATGCGGTACGTCGCCACGCAGGCGGAGATGTCGGGGAGCACCGATCGTGCGATCGACTACGTCCGCTCGGCGTTGGCGGATGTCGATGCCGAGGACGATCCGATCACCGCCGGTCTGTTGCACGAACGGTACGGCCGTTACCTCTGGATGCTCTCCCGGGCCTGGGACGACATCCTGGGACACTGCCGCGAGGCGGTGCGGCTCGTGCCCGACGCGCCGAGCGCGGCACGCGCCAAGGTGCTCGCCACGCTCGGTCAGCAGCTGATGCTCGCGAGCGGCGGGGAAGAGGCGATCGCCGTGTGCGAGCAGGCCATCGAGGTCGCGCGGGAGGTCGGCGAACGCGTCATCGAAGGCCACGCGCACAACTCGCTCGGTGCCACTCTCGCGGGCATCGGCCGGGTCGACGAGGGGCTCGAGGAGCTGCACCGGGCGCGGGAGCTCGCGCTCGAGACGGAGTCGTGGGTCGATGTCGCGCGCGCCGCGGTCAACGAGGGCGGCGCGCTGCAGACGCTGGCGCGCGACGAGGAGGCCCTCGCTATCTCGCTCGAGGGGGCGGAGACCGCGCGGGCGCACGGACTCGACCGCCCCTTCGGCGCGTTCCTGCGGCTGAACGCGGCCGAGTCGTTGCGCTTCCTCGGGCGGTGGGAGGAGGCCGACGAACAGCTCCGGGAGGTCGAGAGCACCGACCCGATCGGCATCGACCTGTGGCGCCTCGCCGAGCAGGAGTCCCTGCTGGCCGTCGGGCGTGCGCAATTCGACATCGCGCGGGCCCGGGCCGAGCAGATGAACGATCTGATCGGCCGCGGCAATCCCGTGCGCGACCACCTCGCCGTCGAGAACGCGTTCATCGCGATCGCGGCCTGGAGTGGTGACGAGGTGGGAGCGCTGGAACGCGCGCTCGAAGCGCTGAGTAGGCCGGCCGGTGATCTCAGCCTGTGCACGGATCTGAGCATCGAGGTGATCATCCACGGGCTCACGGCCGGCGCATCGGTCGCGGCTCGGGCGCGCGGTACCGACGACCACGCGAAGTACTTGGCCGACGTGAAGGCGCTGGGTGCCCAGCTCGACATCGCGCTCGAGACCGATCGGTGGGGTGGCGGGAGTCCGGGCGCGCTCACCGCGTTGCGGGCGCACATCGCCGCCGAGATCGCGCGCGCCGATAGCGCCGACGACGGGCCGAGCTGGCTCGAGGTGGCCGGGCTCTGGGCCGGTCACGGAATGCGACCGCGCGAGGCGTACGCGCGCTGGCATGCCGCCGAAGCATTCGTGCGCGACGACGATCGCGACGCGGCGGCCGCCGCCGCTCGCGATGCATACGCGCTCGTCGGCGAGATCGGATGGATCTGCCTGCGTGACGTGATCACGAGCCTCGCGCGCCGGGCGCGGCTCGACCTGGGCGCCGAGAACGATGTCGCGCTTGCCCCCGCCGATCGTCACGGGCTCACCGCGCGTGAGCTCGATGTGGTCGCACTCGTCGCCGAAGGCCGCACCAACCGTCAGATCGCCGACGCGCTGTTCATCTCCGCGAAGACCGCGAGCGTCCACGTGTCGAACATCTTGGGCAAGCTCGGCGTCGCGAATCGCGGCGAGGCGGCGGCGGCGGCCCGCCGCCTCGGTCTCGACGCGGGCGGCGCGTAGCCCGCTACGGCGTCTGGCTCGTGGAGTCGGGCGCGCCGATGATCGTGATCGGGGTCTCGCCCGGCAACACCGACACCGGCGGGTCGTTGGGATCGGGCTGCGGCCCCGCGATCGTGTCGGGAACGTCGGCCGTCCGCTGGGCGGGCGGAACCGTGGCGTCGACCTGCTGTTCGACCGCGGGCGTGGGCGCCGGGTGGTGCGCGACGGGAACGGTCGTGGGCGGGGTGGTGCTCGGCGGCGTGGGTGCCGCCGTGGTCGGCGTCGGTGCTTCCGTAGTTGGCGTCGGTGCGGCGGTGGTCGACGTGGTCGGTGCGGCCGACGCGACGATCGGCGTGGTCTGGATGTGGGTCACGGTCGCCGGCGACGACTGGGCGGCGTACGCGACTCCGGCGAACGCAGCCATGCCGGCCGCGAGCCCGGCCACAGGAAGGATGACCTTCCGGCGCAACAGTTCGCTGTGCAGACGGCGTGCCTCCACCGGACTGCATCCGAGCACTTCGGCGATCTGGCGTTCGATCGCGTCGCGGTCGCGGCCGAGGGCGCCGGCCAACGCGACGATGTCGACGGTACGTAGCGCGAGCGGGTCGCCGGGGCCCGTGCTGCGCAGACGCCGGACGATGTCGATGTAGCCCGCGAGGACGTCGTCGATACCGGGACCGACGGGCTGTTCGGCATCGCCGACGGCGACGCGGTGGGTCTCGATCTGCATCGGGACGCGCAGCGGGACGTGCGCGGTGAGGTCGTCGCCGTAGCACTCGGCGAGCTGGGCGCAGATTGCGGCGGGAACGGGCAGGTCACCCTGCTCGTACTTGCGCAATCGTCCGGCGGTGGTGCCGGCCGCGGCGGCGGCCTGCTTGCGCTTGAGCCCGCTGCGCTTGCGCGCTCCCAGCAGCAGGGCGCCGAGCCGTTCGGGCGGCATCGCGTCGTCGAGCAGGAGGGCTACGACCTCGCTCATCTCACATCACCCATCGAGCCACGCACCCGCGCTCCTTCGTCCGCCGTTCGGCTCTCTGATCGGCAAGGAAACCGGGCCGGTCAAGGGGAGAATGCGCCAACCGGGCGAGAATCAGACGTTTGTGCGCTCGAACGCGAGGCGGTCGTCGCGGCCCGGGTCGTCGACCACTTCGCAGGTCGTGTCGAACCGCATCGTCGCCCGGTGGTCGGGCTCGTACCGGCGCCATTCGGGCAGCCCGGGGTGCTGCGGTTCGCCGGATCGGGCGAACGCGATCCAGGCCCGGTGCATCGCGTCGGCGATGCCCTGGCGCTCAGGCCCGGAGCCGGTGAGCAACTCGGCGCCGCCCCGATCGAGGTTGTCGAACACGAACGGGATCTCGAGGGCGTGGGTCGAGCGCAGGAGGCCGCCGAACGCGGGGCTCTGGTAGGTGAAGAGGTACGACCACACGGGCGCGTGCGGGATCTGGGCCTCGAGGAGCCGGATCGCGGGAATGCGGAACACACCGTCGGTCGACAGCTCGACCCACAGTTCTTGCGAAGTGAGGTTCGGGCGCCGGGCGCGATAGTTGTCGAGCACGGCGTCGCCCGCGTCGCCGAAGGCCGCGCGCAGCCGCCGGCGCACACCGTCGTCGTCGAGGCCGGCCATGTCGGGGTCGGCGATCGTGAACAGCGTCATCTCGTTGAGGTTGGTACCGGTCAGCACGCGCACGCCCGCCGCGTTGCCCGCCGCGATCGCCGCCAGCGGCGGCTTGGGGAGGACGGTGCCGTCGACGACGGGCTGGAACGGCAACGCGTTGACGCCGTCTTCTCGGAACGGGGGGAGCGCGCCGAGAATCGCGTCGGTGGAGGTCGCGAGCAGTGCGTCGGTGTCGCCCGGCGCGATGCCGAGATTCTCGACGACCCGCGCCGCGATGCCCGTGGCGCGTTCGCGCGTCGATACCCATGACGCGGCACCGCTCTGCGGGATCGCGCCTTGGAACAGGCCGCGCGCGGCCGGGGTTCCGAGGAGCGCACCGATACTTCCCGCGCCCGCCGACTCGCCGAAGACCGTCACGCGTTCGGGGTCGCCGCCGAAGGCGCCGATGCAGTCGCGCACCCATTCGAGCGCCGCGACCTGGTCGAGGATGCCGGCGTTGCCGGAGCCCGCGAACGAGTCGCCGAAGAGATCCGAGAGGTGCAAGAACCCGAACGGACCGAGGCGATAGTTGATCGTGACGACGACGACGTCGCCGTGCACCGCGAACTTCGTGCCGTCGTACCAGGGTGTGTCGCCCGCGCCCCAGATGAACGCGCCGCCGTGGATCCACACGAGCACGGGCCGGCGCGCGTCGTCGCACGCCGGGGTCCAGACGTTGAGGAAGAGGCTGTCCTCGCTGTACGCGGGCTGCTTCTCGCCCATCATCTTCGTCATCGCGAATTCGGTCTGCGCGGACTGCTTCGAGAACGAAATGGCCTCGCGCGTGCCCGCCCACGACTCCTCGCGCTGCGGAGGCTGCCAGCGCAGGCTTCCCACCGGCGGCGCCGCATAAGGGATGCCACGGAAGACGTGCACTCCGTCGCGTTCGAAGCCTTCGACTTTGCCGCTGCGCGTCGCCACGATCGTCATGGCGGGCAGGCTATCGGCGCTCAGAGACGGGAGAAATCCGGCTCCCGCTTCTCCAGGAACGCGGCGATCGCCTCCATGTTCGCGGGCCGGCCGATCATGCCTGTGAACGCGCGGTCTTCGCGCGCCCGCGCGGCGCGTACGGCGTCGATGCGGCCCTCGACGACCACCCGCTTCGTCGCGCTCAGCGACGCCACCGGCATCTTGGCGATGCGGCGGGCGAGGTCCATCGTCTCGGTCATCAACGCGTCGGGTTCGACTGTGCGGAGCGCGAGCCCGCACTCGACGGCTTCGTCGGCGGTGATCCAGTCGCCGGTGTACAGCTTCAGCGCGGCGCGCTGATTGCCCATCACCACCGGCATGAGCAAGCTGCCCGCCGCTTCCGGGACGACGCCGAGCGGAACGAACGGTGCGCGCAGGCGGGCGGTCGTGGACATGAACGCGATGTCGACGTGCAGGAGCATCGTCATGCCGATGCCCACGCCGATGCCGTTGACGGCCGCGATGACGGGCTTGCCGAACGCGGCAAGCGTGTCGAGGAAGTGCGGGAACCCGGGCCCGGCGTCGCCGAAGTCGTGGTCGCCCTCCGCGCTCAGCCGCCCCATCTCACCGAGGTCCTGACCCGCCGAGAACGCACGGCCGGCACCCGTGATGACGACGCACGCGATGTCGTTGCTCGCGTCCGCTTCCTCCAGCGCCACGCCGGCCAGGTGGTACAGCTCGTCGTTGAACGCGTTCAGCGCGTCGGGCCGGTTGAGGGTGACAACCCGCACGCGCGCGTCGTCGACGACTTCGAGGATGGCCATGCGCGTTATATCCCGTCCCAGACGATCTGCGTCGAGCCGTCACCGAGCAGAAGCTGCTCGGGCGACTGCTTGTTGATGTGACCGATCAGCATGTTGTAGACGCCGTAGCCGACGAGCTCGCGGAGGCGCGGCTCGAACGTCTGCACCTTCTCGCGCAGCAGGCCGAGTTGCTGGTTTTCCTGCTGGCGGATGTAACCCGCGCAGTAGTTCATCGCGATGCCGACGCGCGGCGCGTCGGTATCGTTCGCGCCGCCACCGTGCCAGAGGCTCCCGTGCCAGATGAGCACCGAGCCCTTCGGCATCTCGGCCGCGATCGAGTCGTACTCCGCGCCGTAGTCGGGGCTGTGGTCGGAGAGGTGCGTTCCGGGGACGAGGCGGGTTGCGCCGTTCGCCTCGGTGAAATCGGTGAGCGCCCACATCGAGTTGCACACCGTGGGTGGGTGCGGCTTCGGAAGCGGTATGAGCTGGTCGTCGGCGTGGATCGGTTGCGCGATCTCCCCGGGCAGGATGTCGATCGACGACAGCGACGAGATGATGCAACCGGGATCGAGCACGCCCTCGATGATCGGCAGCACGTGCTCGTGCACCGGGACGCGCTGCCAGAGATCGTCGTACGCGAGCAGGTTGTAGATCCGCAGCGTCTTGTGACCCTCGAACGAGTTCGGCGCCGGTTGCACGTCGAGGAAGCGCTCGAGACGCGAAAGGGAATCGTTGAGCGCGTCGACCAATGCCGGCTCGATCGCGTCCTCGATGATCGTGTAGCCCTGCTCGGCGACTTCCTTCACGTGCAGGGCGGCGTCCATTCCCGCCAAACTACCGCCCATGACCCTCTACGCCCTCGGCGACATCGAGCCCCGGATCGACCCGGAAGCCTTCGTGCATCCGGATTGCATCATCATCGGCAACGTGGTGATCGGCGCCGGTTCCACGATCTGGCCGCAGGCCGTGTTGCGCGGCGACCAGAGTCGCATCGTGGTGGGGGAGCGCACGAGCGTGCAGGACGGCGCTGTGCTGCACTGCACACGAACGCTCGAGACCGTGATCGGCAACGACTGCACGATCGGTCACCTCGCCCACCTCGAAGGCTGCGTCGTGGAGGATGGTTCGCTCGTCGGCACCGGCTCGATCGTGCTGCACCGAGCGATCGTGCGCTCGGGTGCGCTCGTCGGCGCGGGCGCGGTGGTGCCGAACGGCATGGAGGTCCCGAGTGGTGCGATGGCCCTCGGCGTCCCGGCGCAGATCCGCGCGGGCGCGGTCAAGCCCGACCAGGTCACGTTCCCCGCGCAGGAGTATGTGCGCAACTGCACGCGCTACCGCGCCGAGCTCCGCCGCATCGATTGAGACAGGGCGCATTCGGTCGTAACCTTCGGCCATGAACCTTGTCGTGGACGACGTGATCTCGCGGTGCCGGACCGCGCTCGGCGAGCACACGCCCCAGTTGGCGATGCGCGATGTCATCCACGAGCTGGTCGCCGACGCGGCTGCGCTCGACCGAGCGCTCGGACCGGTCGAGGCGGGTGGGATCGCCCCGCTGTACAACGCCGACGACCTGACGATCCTGCGCGTCGCGTGGA
>DASYJT010000013.1:0-6162 GCA_035996165.1 Acidimicrobiia bacterium | reverse complement strand
GCGACCCGCTCGTGCCGATCGACAACGGGTAAGCCCTACGCCCGAAAGAGGTCGCGCCGGTGTTGGATCTCGATCAGTTGCTGCGGAACGCCGTCGAGCGCGGCGCGTCGGACGTGCACATCAAGGTGGGTTCGCCGCCGTTCATCCGGATCGACGGCCGGCTCGAGCGCACCGACCTCGCCGAGGTATCGCCGGTCGAGACCGAGCGGATGGCCTTCGCGATCATGCCCAAGCAGCGCGCCGAGGAGTTCATCGGCAGCTCCGAGGCAGACTTCGCCTACTCCGTCTCCGGGCTCGGACGCTTTCGCGTGAACGTGATGCGCCAGCGCGGTTCCGTCGGTCTCGTGCTGCGGCGGGTGCAGAGCGACATCCCGTCGTTCGAGGCGCTCGGGTTGCCGCCCGTCATCCGCAAGCTCTGCGATCACCAGCGCGGTCTCATCCTGGTCACCGGTCCGACCGGTTCGGGTAAGACGACGACGCTCGGCTCGATGATCGACTTCATCAACGACCACTACAACCGGCACATCGTCACGATCGAGGACCCGATCGAGATCCTCCACGCCGACAAGTGCTCGATCGTCAACCAACGTGAGGTCGGAACCGACACCGCCGACTTCCACTCGGCCTTGAAGCGTGTGCTCCGCCAGGATCCCGACGTCATCCTCGTGGGTGAGGTACGCGACGTCGAGACGGTCAAGACCGCGCTCACCGCCGCCGAGACCGGCCACCTCGTGTTCTCGACGCTCCACACGATCAGCGCGACCGACTCGATCAACCGCATCATCGACTTCTTCCCGCCGCACGAGCAGCGCCAGGTGCGGATGTCGCTGGCGTCGTCGCTGCGCGGCATCGTGAGCCAACGGCTGGTCGAAAAGCGCGAAGGGGGCCGGGCGCCCGCGGTCGAGGTGCTCGTGTCGACGGGCCGCGTGTTCGACAAGATCGTGAACCCCGACGAGACGCACGAGATCGAGCAGATCATCGCCGAGGGCGAGTACTACGGCATGCAGACGTTCGACCAGAGCCTGCTCGGTCTCTACAAGAACGGGACGATCGACCTGCGCGAGGCGATCGCGGCGTCGACGACCCCGCACGACCTCCGGCTCATGATCGAGCAGCACACGATGGAGCTCGCGGCCGAGCAGGCCGCGGCCGGCCAGTAGCGATCCGGGCAACTAGTCGGGCCGATTCGGCCCCCCGCGCCACAATGGGCGGCTGTGACCGCCGTTCCCGCGCGCCTCGAACGCTTCTTCGTGGCTGATTCTCCGACGCAGCAACTCGCGGCGCGCCTGCGGTCGGCGGGGCATGCCTCGTATCTCGTCGGCGGCAGTGTGCGCGACGCGTTGCTCGACCGCGACATCGACGACGTCGACATCACGACGAGCGCGCGGCCCGATGTGGTCGAGGCGGTCGTGCGCCCCTGGGCCGGCGCCGTCTGGCTCCAGGGTCAGCGCTTCGGGACGATCGGCTGCGAGAAGGACGGCGAGCGGTTCGAGATCACCACATTCCGCGCCGACGTATACCGACCGGAGAGCCGCAAGCCCGAGGTCACGTTCTCCGACGACATCGAGACCGACCTTTCGCGCCGCGACTTCACCGTGAACGCGATGGCGATCGCACTCGACCCCGCCGACAACGATCGCTTCGTCGACCCCTACGGAGGTCTCACCGATCTCGCGGCGCGCCGCCTGCGCACACCGCTCGCGCCCGAGATCTCGTTCGAGGACGATCCGTTGCGCATGCTGCGCGCGGCCCGGTTCGTCACGACGCTCGGCTTCGAGCCCGACGCGGCGGCGATCGCAGCGATCGAGCGCATGCATGAACGCCTCGACATCGTCAGCGCGGAGCGCATACGCGACGAGTTGTCGAAACTGATCGTCGCGGACGACCCCGCGCCGGGCCTGTGGCTCTGCTCGCGGACCGGCCTCTCCGACCACTTCCTGCCGGAGCTCAACTCGATGCAGCTCGAGCAGGACCCGATCCATCGACACAAGGACGTGCTCGCGCACACGATCGCCGTGGTGGGCAAGACATCACCGCGGTTGCGCATCCGTCTCGCGGCCCTTCTGCACGACGTCGGCAAGCCGCGCACGCGCGGTTACGGGCCCCAAGGCGTCACGTTCCACCATCACGAGGTCGTCGGCGCGCGAATGGCGCGCGAGCGCATGCTTGCGCTTCGTTACCCGAACGATCTCGTCGACGACGTTGCGAAACTGGTCGAGCTGCACCTGCGCTTTCACACGTATCGCATGGGCTGGACCGACAGCGCGGTACGCCGCTATGTCCGCGACGCGGGCCCACTTCTCGACGACCTCAACGAGCTGACGCGCTGCGACTGCACGACGCGCGACGCCCGGAAGGCCGCCGCGCTCGGTCGGCGCATGGACGAGCTCGAGGCCCGCATCGGCGAACTGCGTGAGCGCGAAGAGCTCGCGAAGATCCGCCCCGCACTCGACGGGAACCGCGTGATGCGATATCTCGGCGTCGCGCCGGGACCGATCGTCGGTGAGGCGCTCGACTTCTTGTTGGAGCTCCGCCTCGAAGAAGGACCCCTGGACGAGGACGAGTCGTACTCGAGGTTGGACGCGTGGGCGCGCGAGCGCGGCCTCGAACCCAAGGGCGCGGGCTAGAAGCCTTCCTTGCGCGCGCGCCACACGATCACGCGCGGAATCTCCGGCCCCGGTTCGCCGCGCCCGTCCGGCTCGGGTTCGAGCAACAACTCGACCCGGTAGCCGGCGCGGTGCGCGGACGCGAATACGTCGGCGGTCGTGCGCGGCCAGACCTTGATGCGTTCGTCGTCGTGGGTGATCTCGACGGGTGTCATGTCGAAGTACGAGCGGCGGACCTCGAGCGCTCCGAGGGGGAGCGCTCCGGGAGCGTCGCTTTCGCGTCCGAGGGCGAGTGCCATCGGGTGGTCGTACGAGAACACGAACGAGGCACCCGGACGCAGCACCCGGTGCACCTGGCGAAAGAGGCGGTCGATGTCTTCGACCTCGCCGAGCACGGCGGCCGCCAACACGAGGTCGATGGAGTCCGCGCGCAGGAACGCGAGGTCGGATGCGTCGCACTCGTGCCACTCGACGCGGACGTCGGTGGTGGCGGCGAGCTTGCGGGCGCGCGTCAGCTGGGCGATCGAGCGATCGATCGCGATCACGTGCGCCCCTTGACGCGCGAGCGCGATCGCGTTCTTGCCGTTGCCCGAACCCAGGTCGAGGACGCGCTTGCCGGTGACGTCACCGCACAGGCGCAGGTCGGCCTCGGTCGGGCCGCCCGGCGCGTACATCACCGTGTCGGGGATGTCGTCGACGTCGTCCGACCCTTGGCGTTGCGCGATCCGGTCCCAGATTTCGGCGTTCATACCGACGTGCAGTTCGTCATGGGCGCATTCTGGCCCGCCACGACGCCTACGCGCCTGAAGCGAACTCTTCGATCATCCGGTGCGCTTCGTCGTCGTGGTATTGCACCGGCGGCGATTTCATGAAGTAAGCGGACGGTCCGAGCAGCGGACCGCCGATGCCGCGGTCGAGCGCGACCTTCGCGCAGCGGACGGCGTCGATGATCACGCCGGCCGAGTTGGGGGAGTCCCAGACCTCGAGCTTGAGCTCGATGTTCAGCGGCACGTCGCCGAAGTTGCGGCCCTCCATGCGGATGTAGGCCCACTTCCGGTCGTTGAGCCACGGCACGTGGTCGGACGGACCGATGTGCACGTGGTCGGAGCTGATGCCCTGGTCGATCTGGCTCGTGACCGATTGCGTCTTGCTGATCTTCTTGGAGAGCAACCGCTCGCGCTCGAGCATGTTCTTGAAGTCCATGTTGCCGCCGAAGTTCAGCTGGTACGTGTTGTCGATCGCGAGGCCGCGGTCTTCGAACAGGCGGGCGAGCAGGCGGTGCGTGATCGTGGCACCGACCTGGCTCTTGATGTCGTCACCGATGATCGGAACGCCGGCATCCTCGAACTTCTTGGCCCATTCGGGGTTGCTGGCGATGAACACCGGGATGGCGTTGACAAAAGCGACGCCCGCGTCGAGCGCGGCCTGGGCGTAGTACTTCTGCGCGTCCTCGGAGCCGACCGGGAGGTACGACACCAAAACGTCGGCGCGCGCGTCGCGGAGCGCCTGGGCGACGTCGACCGGGTCGGCCGGCGACTCCTCGACCATCTCGCGGTAGAACTGCCCGAGGCCGTCGAACGTCGGGCCGCGCTGCACGTGCACCCCGAGATCGGGCACCTCGGCGAACTTGATCGTGTTGTTGATCGACGCGAAGACGGCCTTGCCGAGATCGAGACCGACCTTGTCGGCGTCGACGTCGAACGCGGCGACGAACTCGATGTCGCCGACGTGGTATCCCGCGAGCTCGACGTGCATGAGCCCCGGAACCCGCTCGTTCGGGTCGGCGTCTCGGTAGAACTGCACTCCCTGGACGAGGCTGCTCGCACAGTTGCCGACGCCGGCAATGGCGACGCGGACCGTCTTCAAGGAGATGGACTTGTCGGGGGATGCGCTCACGCGGTTGCTCCTTCGGTTCGGTCGCCGGCCTGTTCATCGCGCTCTTGCGCGATCAACTCGGCGATCCAATCGAGATCGTGTTGGGTGGACCGGGCCCGGTGCTCGAGGAGCGATCGGGAGTAACGGTCGATGGTGCGGGTCGCGGGCTTGCGCTCGGCGACCAGCCGTTGGTTGAGCTGGGCCCGGCGCCGTTCGAGGAACGCCAGGCGCGCCGCCGGGTCGAGATGGCTGCAGAACAGGAGCTTCACGGCGAAGGCGCGCTCGTCGTCGTCGCCCTCGTCGGTCAGTAGCTCGGCGAACAGGGCGCGACCGTGGTCGGTGATCGCGTATGCCCGGCGGGTCCGTCGAGACGGGCGGGTGCGCAGCCGCATGCGGGCGGCGGCGAGGTCGCCCTTCAGGGATCCGGTCGGCACGAACGAGCCCGTCGCGGCCGGTCCGGCGGCGTCCTCGTCGACCTCGACGATGGCTCCGGACCGCTCCAGGCGGCGAAGCGCTGGGTAGAGCGAGCCGAACGAGATGCCCCAGAGCGGGCCCAGGGTCTCGGACAGGCGCTTCTTCAGGTCGTAGCCGTGGCGCGGCTGCTCGGCGAGCAACCCTAGGACCGCGAGCTCCAACATGTGTCGAATGATATATCGAATCGATATATCGAAGCAACCATCCCCGCGCGGGCCAGCGCCCGGGCCGAATTGCACCGTTCGATCCCGCGAGCCGCTGTTCGCTCGGCCCCGACGCGCACCTACACTTTCCGGCGATGCAGAGCGTCACCGACTACGCGCTGGCCCGCCGAGCGGTGCTGCGCGATTTCCGGCGCGGAACGCTCACCCGACTCGACGTCTGCGACGCTCACCCGGAGCTCTTACGGGCGGCGCAATTCATCGGTACCGACATCGACGACGAGTGCCCGGTCTGCGGCGCGACGAACCTGCGCCTCGTGAAATACGTCTACGGCGAGAAGCTGAAACAGGCGAACGGGCGGGCGATCAGCAACCCGGCGGAACTGCGCAAGCTCGGCGCGTCTTGCGACGAGTTCGCCTGCTACGACGTCGAGGTATGCGTCGAGTGCCGGTGGAACCACCTGCGCCGGCAATCGCTCCACGGCCGCCTCCACGCGAGCTAGTTCGCCGAGGAGCGTCAATTTGTCCCGCTGGTGGACGTGGCGTTCGCGTGGGTACCCTGAACTCACTGCCGGGAGCCGAACGTGCCCTGGACGGTGGAGGTGGCGGAGATGACCGCAAGCCCGGCGCGCCGTGTGACTGCGCCCGACGTCGTGGCCCGCAAGGGCGACGGCACTCCCTTGGTGATGGTGACTGCCTACGACGCGCCGTCGGCGCGAACGGTCGACAGTGCCGGCGCCGACCTGATCCTGGTGGGCGACTCGGTCGCGATGGTCGTGCTCGGTTACGACGACACGCTGCAGGTCACCACCGACGACATGGCGCACCACGTCGGTGCCGTCGCCCGCACGCGCCCGCACGCGCTCGTCGTGGCCGACCTGCCCTGGCTCAGCTATCACGTGAGTAGCGCGGAGACCGTGCACAACGCGGCCCGTCTGGTGCGAGCGGGAGCGGGCGCGGTGAAGCTCGAGGGCGGCCGCAAGCGGCTCGATTCGGTGCACGCGATCCTCGACGCCGAGATTCCCGTGATGGGCCACATCGGACTC
>DASYJT010000012.1:0-13730 GCA_035996165.1 Acidimicrobiia bacterium | reverse complement strand
CCGCCCGGAATGTCGATACGAGCTTCGGTGCCCGTCATCACCGGTGCCGGCACATCGCCGGTCGGGTTGACGAGCGTCCACGCCGGATTCAACGTCGGCCCGCCGAACGCGTCGCTCTGAATCCCGGGCGCGCAGGCCTGCCCGGCCACGGTCCGGTCGGTGCCGGTCGTCGTGTTCCCGTGGATGTCGGCCGACACGACGCGGTAGTGCGTGGTCGTGCCGCAAGTGACGACGAACGACTGCGAGTGAGTGGCGACGAGCGACGGGTCCTGCACGGTAAGGCCGTAGCCGGTGTCGGGTCCGTAGTCGATCTTCGAGGTCGCCGGCTCGTCGGTCGTCCATTGCACGGTCGCCGACGAGGCGGAAGCCGAAGCCGAGATACCGGTGATGACCGGGCTCGCGAAGTCGTCGGGCGGGGCCGGCGCGGCGGTGTTGTCGAACGCGTCGAGCAACGCCGACCAGGCGGGCGGCGAACCGACTGAGGCTGAGTTCCCGGCGAACGCGCCGACCTTGTTCAGCGTCACCGCGTAGGTGAACGAGGTGAGCGTGTTCCAGTTGGTGTTGTCGCCCGACCATTCGAGCAGCCAGGTGTTACCGGTGCGCGTCACTCGTTCGTAGATCCGGGACTGAGCCGGGATCAGGGTGTCGGCGCGCGGAGTGGCGCTGCCCGCGACGATCGTCGCCGCGAACGCGTGCAGGTTCGTACCGTCGCTGTACACGTCGAAGCGCAGGAAGTTGTTCGGGTCCTGCATCGCCACGAGACCCTCGGTCTGGGTGTCCTGCGACGGAACGGTCTTCCACGCCGCCGCGAACCCGACGTCGGCATTCGGCGCGTTCTGCAACAAGCGGGGCGCCTCGAGCGCTCCCGTCGTGAGATCATGCTGCGAGCCGGCCGGCAGGTCGAAGGCGGCTTCGGTGCCCGTCATGCGCGGGCCGGGCGCGTCACCCTTCGGGTCTGTGTACGTCCAAAGCGGATCGAGCGCCTTCAGGTTGAAGTTGTCCGAGCGGATGTTCGGGCACGCCGAGGTCGTCACCGGCTGGTCGGCGGACTGCGCCGACTGGCCGATGTCGGCCGAGGTCGCCCGCAGGTGATACGCCGCGGCACATGTCAGGCCGGGAACAACGACGGAGTGATGCAGCACCTTCGCGTTGTCGGTGATCGTCGTGCCGTAGTTGGTGTCGGTACCGGCATCGACGACGCTGGTCGCGGGCTCGTCGGTGTCCCACTTCAGCGTGGCCGACGACGCGTCGGCCGTCACGGACAAGTTGCTGATCGTCGGCGCCGTGGTGTCGGTGTCGGCATCGGGCAGGTTGTCGGCGACGTTGTGGAAGTAGTCGAGCGACGCACCGAATGCGGGCGTCTTCGACGGAACGGAATTGGAGTTGGCGACGAAAGCACCGACGTCGGCCACCGCGATCACCTGGGTGAACTGCACGGCCTGCGCCAGGGCTCCGCCGTCGACCGAGTAGCTCAGGGTGAACACGTCACCGACGCGCTTGACCCGCAGCGTGATCGTCGCGGTGGCGGTGATCGGCGTGTCGAGCTTCGTCGTCAGCACGCCGTTCGTCATCACTCCGGCGAACAGGCGCAGCTCGGTGCCGTTGCTGTATGGCTCGAACCGCACCAGGTTCGACGCGTCGGCCTGGACGAGCATGCCCTCGTTCTGGAATTGCGCCGCCGGGAGGCTGTCCCACTTCGTCTCGAGCTCGAAGTCGGTGTTCGGCGAGTACTGCAGGAGCCGGTGAGCCGCGTAGTCGGGCGCGACGAGGTCGTGCGGGGAGCCCGCCGGCAGGTCGAAGACCGCGTTCGTGCCGGTGAGATGCGTGGGCGGGACGTCGCCGACCGGGCTGTACTCCACCCACCCCGGCTTGAGCGTGGCGCCGTTGAAATCGTCGGAAAATGCCTGCGGCGAACACGCGATGGAGAACGCGGTGAGGTTGTCGATCGTCGCGGCGTTGTTCCACTCGTCGACCGACTTGATGCGAATCTGGACGGGTGTCTCGCAGGTCGGGATCGGGACCGTCACGGAGTGGTGACCGACGAATCCGGGAGCCGTGACCGTCTGGCCGTAGGTCGTGTCGGGTCCGTAGTCGACCTGAGAGGTCGCGGCTTCGTCGGTGTTCCACGTGACGACGGCATCGGTCGAGTGCGCCACCAGACCGACACCGCTGATCACCGGAGCGGTGGTGTCGGGGCCACCTTCGGGAACGATCGGCGCCGACGTGTCGATGACGTACGCGATCTTCGACGTGTACGCCGGAGTCGCGGCGACCGACACCGGGCTGTGGTTCGCGGCGAACAGACCCATCGAAGTCGGGGTGAGCGCGGCGGTGACCGCCGACGCGGCAGTGAACGTGGTGCCGTTGTTCGACCAGCTCATCGTCCACGTGTTGCCCGCCCGGGTCAGCCGCATCCATACGGGCCCGGCCTGCGCGGGCAGGTTGAGCACCGTGAGCGGCGTTCCGGTCGCGCCGTTGACGAAGCCCGCGAAGAGCTTCAGCACGTTGTTGTTGTAGAGAAGATCGAAGCGCGCGAACTTCGTCGGCGATTCCTCGACGAGGAACCCGGTCATCTCGTCGTTCACGTTCGGGACGTTCAGGAACTTCGCTTCGAGGGTGAAGTTCCCGATTCCGGTGACCGGCTGCATTATCCGGACGGCTTTGTTCGTGCCCGTCCAGGCGTCGTGGTCGACGGCGCCGGGGACGCTGATGAGCGCATTGCTGCCGTCAGACGTTGCAGTCGCGCCACCGACCGGGTCGACGAGCGACCACAGGGCGGTATTCAGCGGCGCCGGAGTGAAGTCGTCACCGATGAAGACGGGGATCGGCGTACACGACGACGTGGTGAACGTTCCGTCGGGCGACGTGAAGGTGGTACTCGTCCCCGTGGAGTTGATGCGGAAGTGATAGGTGGTGGCGCAGGTAAGGCCGGTGATCGTCGCCACGTGCGAACCCGTGAACGTCGGGTCGGTGATCGTCGAGCCGTACGTCGGGGTCAGGCCGTACTCGAGCACCGAGCTGGCGGGCGAGCCCGTCGTCCAGTTCACGGTCGCGCCGGTGGCCGAAGGCGTGACGGTCAGGTTGGTCACCGTGGCGGAGAGTGCGGGACCGAGGTCGCGCTCGCCTTGGCCGACGTTGACCGCGATGTCCTTGTAGTTGCCGGTGATGATCGGTGCCGCGGAGCCGTAGGCGGTGGCGTCGATCAGACCCCACGTGTACGAGCGGTTCACCTCGGCGTTCAACATCTGCGACGTACCGGTGCTGTTATCGCGGTCGAAGCCGAGCACCGTCATGTTGTTCTCGAGCAGGAAGTACGAGTCGACGAGGCCGTCGGCGGTATTGCTCGCGATGAAGAACGAACGCCCCGAGTCCGGGTCGGCGACGTAGGCGTACTCGTCGACAGTGATCGCACTGTTGAAGGTCGCGGTGATCGGGATCGAGACCTGGTTCGAGCGCACGACGGTCTGGTTGGGCTTGATCGCGCCGCCCGGAGTTCCCTCGTAGAGGAACCAGTACTTGTGGAACGGGTCGATCTTCTCGACCGTGCTCACGGCATAGGTCGGGTAGAACGCGGTCTTGTACGCCCAGATGCCGTCGTTGCTCTTCGACTCCACCACGATGCGGAGCGGTCCGGACTCGATGATCTGCGTGGTCGAGTTGGTGAACCCCGGGTGGAAGTTGCCCTCCGGATACGGGAAGTTCGGGAGCCCGCGGAACCCGCCGGCCGAGCCGGGCGTGGTGTTGTACGAGACCCAGTTGAGGCCCTGCTTGTCGAAGACGCTCGAGATCGACGCGCCCTGCAGCTGGTACTGGTAGATCGCGTTCTGGGTGCTGATGGCGTAGCTCGCCTGGCCGGCGTCGAAGCTGTCGGCGACGCTGACGAGTCCCGGATTCGGCAGCGGAGGCCCGCCGCCGCCCGGTACGTCGAAGTACACGGCGAAGAACCGGTTGGTGTTCGCGGCCCACGCGCCCGCGGCGCGCAGCGTGATTTGACCCGTTGCCTTCGTGGCCGCATTGAAGGTCGCGTCGGGCCGGAACTGGCTCACGACCGCGGGGTCGACCAGGTTCCCGTTCACGTCGACCTCGACGACCCGAATGGTCGCCGGGTCGACCGGGCTGCCCGAGCCGGCCTCGTGAAGCGCCTTCGTGAAGTTCACGTTGGCGGTGACGATCGCATCCTTGCGGATGTATCCGCCCGAGTTGGCGAACACCGGCACCCGGAAGTCCCAGCGCTGGTCCCACCACGCGCCGACGCCCACGACGGTCAGCGTCGCGTTCGAGCTCGTCACCGAGCCCGAGCCGTTGGTCACGACCACGCTGTAGTTGGCCAGGTTGTCGCCGGTACTCACTGCCGGGAGCGACAGCACCGTGCTCGTGGCGCCGGGAATGTTGATCCCGTTGCGCCGCCATTGGTACGAGAGGGTGTTCGCGCCGTTGGCCGCGACGGTGAACGACACCGGGCTGCCCTTGAGCGCCGCGATCGACGAAGGCTGGTTGACGATCGTCGGCGCGCCGGCACCGGCCGCGCGCTTGATCAGGAACATCGGGCCGGGCTTCTCTACGAATTGGCCGAAGTTGTCCTGCTCGGAGTTGTACGAATACGTGATCGTGTTGACACCCGGCTTCAGGGTGCCGACGCCCACCGCGCGTTTCGAGACGGTCCACACGTCTTCACCGCAGGTATCGCACGTGGAGTTGAACGCTTTGAAACGCCCGTTCCCGTTCATCGAGATGTACGGGTTCTCCCAGTAGTTGCCCATCATCGTCACCGACGTGACGTTGTTCAGGTCGGGCAAGGTGATCTTGACGTCGGCGGTGTCGGGCGTGAAGTTGCCCTGGTGCAGACCGATGTCCTGGAAGTTCGCAACGCGGTACACCTCGGTGGTGACCGAGCGCGTGAGCGTGAACGGCGCCGACACGCCGCCCGCGGCTTCCCGCACGTTTCCGGCCGCGTCGACCGCCCGCACCTTGAACATCACACCCGATTGGTTCGGGACGTCCGGCAGGTTCCACGTCGTCGAATACGTCGCGCCGTTCGTCGGCGTCGCGACCGTTCCGATGTTGTCGATGGTGCCGCCGGTGGCCTTCGGGGTCTGCCCCCCCGGGTTCCAGTTGTTCCGGTTCGCCCCGTGCCACCCGAGTGTCTGACCACTGGCGGTCTCGTCGTAGCCGTCGTAGTAGCCCAGGAATTCCATGTACGAGGCATTGCTGGCGGTGCCCTTGAGCACGACCTGGTCGCTGTCGACGTTGATGGTCCCGCCGGCCGCCGGGCTCAGGGCGCCCACCTGCGTCAGCGCCGCGGTCGGCGGAGTGACGTCGCTTCCCGGGCCGGGGATCAGCGGATGGGTCGCGTCGTAATACACGCGGACCGCGAGATCGTGGATGTGGTAGCGGGCGTCGACGGGTTGGGCCGAGAACGAGAACGTGTTGGCACCCTGGACGAAGTTGCTGGTCGGGAGCTCGAGCAGGTACGGGCTGCGGCTCCAGTCGGCGCCGACCGTTGCGGATCGGGTCGTGCCACCGTTGATGCTGAACCGCGCGACCGGCGAACCGTCGCGCGCTTCACGCCAGAGATCCATGTAGACCTCGACCTTGAGCGCCGAGGAGGGGTTGTCGGGGATGTTCAGGCTGAACGTCTTCGTGCACGGCCCGGGCTCGATGTACCACGACCCCCCGGCCGGCTGGGACAGACCCGTTTCGGCACAACCGGCCGTGTACGCCACCGTGTGCGGGAGCCAATACTCCTTGTACGTGACGTCGGACGAGCTCGAGAAGATCGACGCGTGCGCGGGCTGGGTCGCGAACGCGGAGAGTCCCGTGATGCCGACGAGCACCGCGGTGACGACAACGATGATCCGGTGATGCAGTCGTTGGTAGCGCGTCATCCTGGCTGGCTACCTTCCGGCGCGAACAGCAGCACGCCCTCGGTCTGGTTGGAACGGGTTTCGAAAGGCGCGATCTCGTCTTCCGTGAATCGCGCGCCATTACCTACAGAGACGAAGTCGCGCAGCGAGGTGCCGGTCGAGCTCGAGTCGACGTTCGGCGCTCCCCGCCCGGCGAGCACGTCGGCGCGGCTCACCGTGCGGAAGTCGATGCTGAAGCGCGCGAGCCCGGAGGTATTGGGCACCGTCGCGTGCAACTGCGCGGCAGAGAAGGCGAGGACTCCTGCCTTCTCCGGGATGTAGCGCGCCTCGTCGTCGAGGTCGAGCTCTTCCTCGGCCTTCGGCTGCTTGCGCGTGTCGGAGGCGACGTGTTGCGCGGCGTCCTTGCGGCCGACCGCGTTCCACTCGTAGTAGTCGAAGGCGGCGGAACCGTTGCGGATCGCGCGCGGGAAGTAATTGTGGTGAAAGGCCATGCTCGCCTCGCTCACGAGATCGTGCAGCGGGAGCCACCAATTGATCTGGCTCATCGGCGCCGAGTACCACGTGTCGCGGTGTGGGTGATGCGCATACCCGACACCGGCGGTGAGGTAGCCGTCGCTCGTCACACCCCGCAGCCGCGGAACGTCGAGGTACGTGTCGTCGGGGTCGCAGCCGAGCTCACCGACGAGCTCTTCCATGATGGCTCGGGTGCGCTCGTGATGAATGAAGAGCGGCTTCACCGGAGCGAAGCGCGCCACCCACTCCTCGACCGGCATGTGGAACTGCGCCTCGCGCGGAGCATACGGAGCGAACGCGTCGGCGATCAGTTGCATGGCGAAATCGGCCAGGGCGACGCTCGACGGACGGGCGCGGTGCACGAACACGTCGCCGTTGTACAGACGTTCGAGGCGGCCTCGATCGTCGAACGCGCTGTCCAGATAGACGGTCGTCACTTCTTCCCCGCTTCTTGGGCTCGGCGCGCCAGCTTGGGGTTCCCGAGCCGCTCCGCCCACTGCAACACATGACTCATACGACGGCGACCTCAATTTGGATGGTTTCCGCGGCAATCATCTCGACGATCTCGTCGCGATACATCCGATTCAGGACGAATACGACTTCCGGACGACTGTCGCCGAGCGAACCGGGCGCGCCGACGGGGATGCCTGACCCCGGCATAAACGAGCCCCGCTTACGTGGATTGATGTCGACCACGGACTCCACCCGCCGCCCTACCAACGAGAGGAAGGCTACGGCCTTTGCCCCCGCTCCCCAAAGCGCGGTTTCGCGGCCTTTGGAGTGGGCGGCGTCGATGCGATCGCGGGCGACGCCGAGGCGCTCATCGAGGCGCGCCGCGGCCGAGCGGGCCTGGTCGACGAAGGCCGCGATCTCGTCGGCGCGGACCGCCGGAAAGTCTTCGCCGGCGCGTGCCTCGACCGAGAGGTACTGGCCCCCGAAGCGGTGCTCGATCCGGTCGACGACGTATCCGGCGCGACCGAGAAGGCCGGCCAGCGCGGGCGCCGAGAAGTAGGAGACGTGCGGGTACACGAGATCGAAGCTCGCGTCGCCGCCGAACACGGCTTCACCGGCGGGTACCTCGAGGTACAGCGTGGCGTCGCCCTCGGCGACCGCGGGCCGCAGCCTCCGTAGGAACTCGAGCGGATCGGGGATGTGCTCGATCACGTGACGCGCGCAGTAGAGGTCGCCGCGCACCGGCACGACCGCGGGGTCAAAGAGCTCCGTCTTGATCTCGACCGTCGGCGGGAGCTCCAGGTCGGCGCGGAAGCTCGGGTCGTAGCCATAACCGCGGTTGCGACCACCCGCGCACAGGGCTGCGAGAAAGCTCCCCTGACCGCATCCGATCTCCACGATGGTTCGGTCGTGGAGTTGGTGACGCTCGACGAGGTCGGTGGCGAGCTCGTCGAGATACGCGCGGAAGCTCGGGGAGAAGTCGAGCGCGTTCTCGTAGGCCGCGTCGTACGTCAGCTTGTCGGGATCGAAATCCTGGTTGTACACGTAGCCGCACGCGGGGCACAGCACGAGGCGCAGCGACCCGGTCGGCGCCGCGAGCGCCTCGGCCTCGGTCGGGTGCAGCGCGGAGCAGTTCACCGGGACGCTCGGGAACTCGAGCAGGACCTCGCCCGAGTCGGCCCCGCAGATGCCGCAGGGAGCCCCGGGCGCGTTCGACCTCGCCGCGTCGCCGCGGACGGATGGAGCGGCGTTCATCTCAGGCGCCGACGAGTTCGGCGTCGACCCCGATGCGGTCGAGCTCGGCGCGGATCTCCGCGAGATAGATCGAGTTCATCGCGACGACCAGATCGGGGTCGTAGTCGCGCAGGAAGTCGGGACCCACGACCTCTTGCCCGGTACCGGCCATGAACATCCCCTGCTTGAACGGGTTGATGTCGACCGCGTAACCGATCTCGTCCTGCAGGCCGAGCGTCGTGAGGTACGACACGCCCTTCGAGCCCGCGCCCCAGATGACCGCGCGCCGGCCGGTGTCGGCGGCGTTGCGGATCTCGCCGCGCAGCCGGTCGATCGAGCGCGGGTACTCGCGTTCGAAGTGGTCGACACCGGCTTCGAGGCGAGCGAGGTCGTCCTCTCCCGGGAGCGACGGCGAGGTGCCGGCGCCCGGCACGCAGTCGAGCAAGAGGTACTGGTCGTCGAACCCGGTCGCGAGATCGGTCACGTCGAAGCCGTTGCGACGAAACAAGCGTGCCATCGAGCCGAGACTGAAGTAGCTGCAGTGCTCGTAGTAGATGTCCCAGAACGCGACCTCTTCGAGCACGCGTGCGACGTCGGGGAGCTCGAAGAGCACGACCGTGTCGGGATCCTGGATCGTCCGCTTGATCATGCCGACGAAGTCGCCCACCGGCGCGATGTGCTCGAGCGTGTGGCGGCACACGATCGCATCGGCGGCGAGATTCGAGTACTTCTCGCCGTAGAAGTCGGCGATCCACTCGATACGGTCGGCCGTCGGCTCGTCCATGCGGTCGGCGCGAAAGCTGGGGTCGATCCCGATCCCGGAGCCCGCGCCCGCTTTCAGCATCTCGACGAGGAACTCGCCCTTGCCGCAGCCGATCTCGAGCACCGACTTGCCGTTCAGGTTGTGCCGGGAAACCCATCTGGCGGCCAGTTCCTGGGCGAAGTCACGGAACCGTTGCGAGAATCCCTGCGTCTCTTCGTAGCGCGCCGAGTACTCCGACTGCCCGATGTCGAACGCGGTGTTGAAGATGAATCCGCACGAGCGGCAGAACGCGAGCACGAGGTCGCCGCGCGGGAACGCGCGCGCGTCGTCGGCGTCGTCGAGCAAGAGGCAGCTGTTGACCGGGATACTCAGTTGTTCGTGGAAGATCCGCAGGTCCGCACTCGAACACGCGGGACACTTTGTGCGATTCATCGCGTCGGTCCTGTCAGAATCGCCGGTTCGGGAACCGGCACGATGAACTGTCCACCCAGCGCCACGTAGTCCTGTTGCTGCGCAATGATCTCGTCCTTGAAGTTCCACGCGAGCAGCAGCACGTAGTCGGGGCGGCGCTCCACCAGCGCCGACGGGTCGAGGATCGGCTGGTGCGTTCCCGGCATCAGCAGACCCTGCTTGTGCACGTTGCGGTCGACGACGAAATCGATGAGATCGGTGTCGAGACCGACCGTGTTGACGAGGGTGGCGCCCTTGGCGGCGGCGCCGTACGCGGCAATCGTCTTGCCGTCCTTGCGCAGACCTTCGAGCATCGCGTGCAGCGTCGTACGGACGTGCTCGACCCGCTTCGCGAAGCCCTGGTAGTACTCGATCGACGTGAGCCCGGAGGCTTCCTCCGACTCGAGGAACGCCTTGGCCGCCGCGCTGCGATGGGTTCCCTTGCTGAGATGCCAGCGCAACGTGCCGCCGTGCAACCGCGGGAAGTTCTCGACGTGGTTCAGGCACAGGCCGTGGCGCTCGGCCAGGCGGTCGATCGCCGTGCACGAGTGGTAGCAGAGGTGCTCGTGGTAGATCGTGTCGAACTCGACGTGATCGATGAGATCACGCACATAGGGGTTCTCGATCACGACGACGCCGTCGTCGGCCAGGAGCGTCGCCACACCGGCCATCACGTCGTTGAGCCCGGGCACGTGCGCCATCACGTTGTTCGCGATGATCACGTCGGCGCGCTTGCCCTCGGCGACGAGCTCGGCCGCCAGCTCCGAACCGAAGAAGCGGGCGAGGGTGGGGATGCCGGCCGCGTTCGCGGCGGCGGCCTGGTCGGGCGCGGGGTCGACGCCGAGCACGGGTACGCCGAACTCGGCGAAGTTCTTGAGCAGGTACCCGTCGTTGCTCGCGATCTCGACGACGAGGCTCGACGCACCGAGCTGTCGTTCGGCGATCAGACGGAGCACGTTCTCGCGGCTGTGGCGCAGCAGCTCGTCGGAGAACGACGAGAAGTAGAGGTAGTTGTCGACGAACATCTTGTCGGCCGGCACCTCTTCGAGGAGCTGGACGAGCGAGCACGTCGCACAGAAGGCGACGTCGAGCGCGAAGCGTTCCTCGAGCTTGAAGTCGGCGCCCGGCTTCACGAGGGCGTCGGCGAGCGGCGTCTTGCCGAGCGAGAGGAAGGGGTTGAGGTCGGCCGACCCGCACGACCGGCACTCGGCGACGTCGCTCATTGCGCCCCCACCCCTTCGCCGACGAACCGGAGCTCGGGGCTCAGGCGACCGGACTCGAGGAGTGCACGCACGTGCGCGATGCGCATGATCCGAGCGTCGCTCAACGTCGCTTCGTCGAGGCCGACGCGGATGTACTCGTCGTACAGCTGTTGCACACCGAGCGGCACAGTCCACTTCGTCTGGAACTCGGGGAACGCCGCCGCGAGCCGGTCGCAGTTGACGCGGTAGTTCCTCGCGTCAGGCCCGGCGTCGTCGGCGAAGGTCACGACGCAGTCGGGAACGATCGAGCCCACGATCTCGGCCACCTCGCGAACGCGGTAGTTCTCGGACGTGGAACCGACGTTGAACGCCTCGCCGTGGACGCGATCGATGTCGGCGCCGAGCATGACCACGAACGCCTGGGCGATGTCGTCGATGTGTACGAGCGGGCGCCAGGGCATGCCGTCGCTCTTCATGCGGACCTCGCCGATCGCGACCGCGAACGCGGTGAGGTTGTTGACGACGAGATCACCGCGGAGCCGGCACGAGTAGCCGTACGCGGTGGCGTTGCGGAGGAACGTCGGGCTGAACGTGTCGTCGGCGAGGGCCGCGATCTCCGCCTCGGCCAGCACCTTGGCACTGCCGTACGGGGTCACGGGGAGGAATTCGGCCGTCTCGTCGATGAAATCGTCGCCGTGGGCGCCGTAGAGGCTGCAGGTCGACGACTGGACGAAACGCCGGACCCCCGCTTCCTTGGCGGCTCGGGCAGTGCGCACCGCGCCGACGTGGTTGATGTCGAATGTCGTCGTCGCGTCGAGATCGCCGAGGGGGTCGTTCGACAACGCCGCGAGGTGCACGACCGCGTCGAAGCCGTCGAAGTCGGCCGGGGTGACGTCGCGGATGTCCTTGCGGATCCACGGGACGTCGACGAGCGTGCCGCCGAAATCGCAGCCCTCGAACAATCCGCTGTCGAGGCCGGCGACATCGTGGCCCGCGGCGATCAGCATCGGCACGAGCGTCGCACCGATGTAACCGCGGTGTCCGGTGACGAGAACGCGCATTGTCAGCTCCATACCTTCCAGGGCGCTTGACCGGAATCCCACAGCGCCTGGAGGTGCTGCTTGTCGCGCAACGTGTCCATGCACTGCCAGAACGACTCGTGGCGGTAGGCCATCAACTGGCCGTCCTTGGCGAGGCGCTCGAGCGGCTCGCGCTCCCACGGCGTCGTGTCGCCGTCGATGTAGTCGAACACCCCCGGTTCGCAGACGAAGAAGGCCCCGTTGATCCAGCCCTCACCGGTCTGCGGCTTCTCCGAGAACTCGACGATCGCGTCGCCTTCCATCTCGAGGTGACCGAACCGGGCCGCCGGACGAACCGCCGTCATCGTGCAGAGCTTCCCGTGCGCGCGGTGGAACTCCAACAACTTGTTGATGTCGATATCGGAAACACCGTCGCCCCACGTCAGCATGAAAGTTCCGCCGCCCGAGTGCGGCTGGAGTCGCTTGATGCGCCCACCGGTCTGCGTCTCGGCGCCCGTTTCGATCAGCTCGACCTGCCAGTCGGGGCGGCGGCCGCCGCGGGCGACCACGTTGCCCGCGCCGAGGTCGATCGAGAGATCGCCGATCAGCGAGCAGCGGTCGGCGAAGTAACGCTTGACCTCTTCACCCTTGTAACCGAGAGCGACGACGAACTCGTCGAATCCGAACGAGGCGTAGTGACTCATGATGTGCCACAGGATGGGAAGACCACCGATCTCCACCATCGGCTTCGGTCGAATGGTCGTCTCTTCCGCCAGGCGCGAACCGACTCCGCCCGCGAGGATCATGACCTTCACTCCGCCTACCTCCCCGGGGCACTCCGCCGCCAGAACGTCTGCCCCCGTGAGGTCAAAAGCATAGTCGCCACTAAGCGTGACTGTCGAGGCGGGTCTTTGTGACTTTTGCCGGTCCGAATAGGTGATTTCGCGGCGATCTTTCCGTTCCTCGACGCCAAGACGACCACTTTGCGTAACACTGCGGACATCGACGCTCCGTGAATTCGCGGTCTACCCCGGGAGGCGGCCGTAGCCGCCAAAGGGGCACCCGACTAGGTTCGGCCGCGCCGGGCGGCGGTGCTTTGCGGAGGGGCTTGCATGGAGAGCACGCGACGTGGTCGTTCCTCGGTGCGTGCGCGCGCCGCCCTCGCGCTGACCGTGGCCCTCTGCGCAACCAGCCTCGTCGGCGAGGCATCGACGGGTGTGACCGGGGCGATCACCACGCCTGCGGCCCAGCAGCTCGGCTTCTATCCCGGCTACGCGAACCTCATCCAGTTCAAGGCCTTGGAAACCTGGGTCGGACGCGACGCCAACTACGTCCTGCAGTTCGCCGACCAGACCGCGACGAAGTTCCCGGGCAGCGTGTGGGGTCAGGTCACCAAAGCGGGCGCGCTCCAGACCATCGCGAATCGCGTGACGTTGGTCGAGTCGATCCCGTTGGCGTTCGGCAACAACATCGACGCGTCGACCGCCGCCGGCCAGGCCTATGCCCGCACCGCGTTACAGGCCACCGCGAACGGAGCGAACGACGCCAACTACAGGATTGCGGCGAAATACATCCGCGACGGCGGCTACGCCGATTCGATCATCCGCCTCGGTTGGGAGTTCGACGGCGGCTGGTACCCATGGTCGGCACGCGGCAACGAGGCGCTGTGGGTCACGGCGTACCGCCACGTCGTCGGGGTCTTCCGGACGATTTCGCCGACCTTCCGCTTCGACTGGAACGGCGATCCCGGCGCGATCCAGAAGGAAACTGCGGCTTACCCCGGCGACGCGTACGTCGACATCATCGGCCTCGACGTCTACGACAAGGGCATCCCCGTCCCGTGGAGCTCCGCGACGAAGTCGTGGGTCGACCCCGTCGCCGCCCTCAACTGGGACCTCACGAGCCTTCGGTTCCAGCGCGACTTCGCGACGGCGCACGGAAAGCAGGTCAGTTACCCCGAATGGGCGCTCAGCGGTGTGACCACCACCGTCACGTCGGGGGTCGGCGGCGACAATCCGACCTTCGTGCAGGGCATGAACGACTTCATGAACGCCCTGCCCTCGAGCGGCCCGGGCAGCCTCGCCTACCAGGCGTACTTCAACGAAGACGCGGGCGACGGTAACCATCGGATCAACGCGACCTACTTCCCGACTGCGCAGCAGCGTTACCGCTCCGCGTTCGGCTCGACCACCGACTTCATCGTCTCGTCGAACAACAGCGCACCCGTATTCGG
>DASYJT010000011.1:0-11940 GCA_035996165.1 Acidimicrobiia bacterium | reverse complement strand
CGCGGCCGCCGGGCTTTTCCTGCTGAGCACCGCGTGCAGCAGCTCGACCAAAGCGACGCCGACCGCGACCACCCGGCCCATCCCGGCCGACCCCGCGCCATACGCGCGGAAGGGTAAGTACGCGGTCGGTTACACGACGCTCCAACTCACCGGTGGGCGCAAGGTCGTGGTGTGGTATCCGGCCGCGCCCGGCGATACCGCGGGACACGCGCAGGAGACGATCGATCTCACGAGCCTGCTGAGTCCGGCGCTGCAGGCCAAGGTTCCCGCCGCGGATCGCGTGAAGTACAAGGTCGACGCGTTCCGCGACCTGCCGGCGGCAACGTCGCCTGGAAAATACCCGCTCATGGTCTTCAGTCACGGCTTCGCGGGCTATCCCGAGCAGTCGGTGTCGCTGACGATCCATCTCGCATCGTGGGGGTTCGTGGTCGCGGCGCCCGATCACGTCGAGCGCTCGCTCGACGGCCTGCTCGGAACCGCCGCGGCCGGCGTTCCGAAGTCGACCGATCTCGCGGTGCTGCAAGCAACGCTCGATCTCGCGGTGAAGGCTTCGAACCGCCCCGGCCTCTTGCACGGACTGGTCGACCCGGCTCGGGTCGTCACCGGAGGCCACTCGGCCGGCGCGGGCGCGGCGTATCAGTTCGCATCGGCGGACCCGCGCGTCAAAGCCTGGATCTCGTATTCGGTCGGATTCGGCGGTCAAGGTGGCCCGGCGCCGGCCGCGCCCGCGAAGCCGGGCATGGTCATGCTGGGCACCACCGACGGAGTCATCCCGAAGACGGCGAGCGAGAAGGTCTACGCCGGTATGCGCGCGCCGAAGTACCTCGTCGAGATCCCGCGCGCCGGGCACCTCGTGTTCTCCGACATCTGTCTGATCGGCCGCAGCAAGGGTGGTGTGATCGGGATCGTGAAGGCCATTCACCTTCCGATACCCGCCGAGCTGTTGAAGCTCGGTTCCGACGGTTGCACGAGCGATCATCCGCATGCCGAGATCGCGTTCCCCGCGATCGACCAGCTGACCGTGGCGTTCTTCCGGTCCGCGCTCGGCATCGATCCGCAGCCGGTCGGGCTCACCACGAAGGCAGTCGCCGGGCTCGGCGCGAACGTCACGGTCGCGCACGCCGGTTGACGCCACGCGCCTGGTCCTAGGCCGGCTCTTCATCCATTCTTACTTTTGTCCCAGCCGCTTCCTACGAGCGCCGTCGAAGGTGGCAGGACCGGCGCAGCGCGCGACGGCTTCGCGACCAAAGGTGAGCTCATGAAGATCTCTCGGAAGGCCTCTGTTGCGGCGACCGCCGGCGCGATGCTCGCGGCGGGCACCGTCGGGTACCTCGTGTTCGCGCCGGTGATCAGCGGCGCGCAGACCACGACGAATCCCGGCAGTGGTGTGACCACGACCACCGCGGCCGGCACGTTCAAGGGCAACGAGGACCCGACGCACGAGAAGGCCGAGAGCGCGCAGCGCGAAGCTGACGAGCAGGCCGGCCGCGCGCACTTCGGCGGTCACGACGGCGGCGGGAACTTCACCCCGAACACGGATCCGGCGCACGAGAAGACCGAGAGTGCCGCTCGTCAGGCCGAAGAGAAGGCCCGGCAGGGATCGACGAGTTCTACAACTCCTTGACCTGAGGAAGCTCGGCCGGCTGTGGGCGGCTCGGCCTGACGTACACGAGTCGACCCGGTTCGAGGAGGAGCCGCTCGGAGATGTCGCGCGTTACCTGGGCCCACACGTCGCGGCCGTCCATGAGTAGCTCGACGCGGATCTCGAAGCCCAGCTTCAACACGCGCACGACGGTTGCCTCGGTGGTTCCGGCGTCGGGTGTCGCGAGCAGCTCCAAGTCGTGCGGGCGTACGAGCATGCCCGAGACGTTCGTGACCGGTCCGAGGAAGCTCATCACGAAGTCGTTCGCGGGGTGCTCGTAGAGATCTTCGGGTGTGCCGACCTGTTCGAGCCGCCCGGCGGCGATGATCGCGATGGTGTCGGCCACTTCCATGGCCTCTTCCTGGTCGTGTGTGACGAACACCGTCGTGACGTGCACCTCGTCGTGGAGGCGCCGGAGCCATGCCCGTAGCTCCTTGCGGACCTGGGCGTCGAGGGCGCCGAAGGGTTCGTCGAGGAGCAGCACTTCGGGTTCGACGGCGAGGGCGCGGGCCAGGGCCATCCGCTGGCGCTGCCCGCCGGAGAGCTCCGACGGCAGGCGATCCGCGAACTTCTCGATGTGCACGAGCTGGAGCAGCTCGTCGACGCGCCGCTTGATCTCGGCCTTGGGTCGCTTGCGGATCTCGAGGCCGAACGCGACGTTCTTGAACACGGTCATGTGCTTGAACGCGGCGTAGTGCTGGAACACGAACCCGACGTTGCGCCGTTGGGGTGGAAGCGAGGTGGCGTCGGCGCCCGCGATCTCGACGGTTCCCGAATCGGGCTGTTCGAGGCCGGCGATGATGCGCAACAATGTCGACTTGCCGCCGCCGCTCGGGCCGAGCAGGGCCGTGAGCGCGCCGCTCGGGATCTCGAGCGTCACGTCGTCGAGGGCCACGAAGTCGCCGAACTTCTTGGAGACTCCGCGCACGCTGATCGCCATTACGAGCGGTGCTCCTTCGGTCGGACGACGTTGATCACGATCAGCGCGACGATGGCGAGCAAAGCCAAGAGAAACGCTGCCGCGTAAGCGCCGACCGGGTCGAAGTTCTGGAACTCCTGCTGGACGTAGAGCGTAAGCGTCTGCGTTTTGCCGACCAAACCGCCGGAGACCACGGCGATCGCGCCGAATTCACCGAGGGCGCGTGCGAGCGTGAGGACGATGCCGTACGCGAGCGCCCAGCGGATTGCGGGAAGCGTGACGCGGCGGAATGTCTGCACGCCGGACGCGCCGAGCGTGTACGCGGCCTGCTCCTGTTCGGTGCCGATCTCCTCGAGGATGGGAACGAGCACGCGCACGAGGAGCGGCAGCGACACGAAGATCGTCGCGAGGACCATCCCGGGCAACGAGAAGATGACCTTGATGCCATGACTGTCGAGGAAACGGCCGATCGGTTCGAAGCGGCCGTACACGAGGATCAACGCGAGCCCGACGACGACCGGCGAGACCGCGAGGGGCAGGTCGATGAACGCGTTCAGCATCCAACGACCGGGAAAGCGGCAGCGAGCGATGAGCAACGCCGCGATGAGCCCGAAGACGGTGTTGCCGATCACGGTGAACACTGCGACTTCGACCGTCACGCGGAACGCGTGCTCCGCGCCCGGTGTCGTTATCGCGTCCCAGAACGGCGCGAAGCCGTCCTTGAAGGTGCGGTAGAAGACGATCCCGACCGGCACGATGAGCAGGAATGCGAGATACGCCAGCGCGATTGCGCGCGTCGCCCATTTACCCACGGCGGGCCGACCAGCGTTGGACGAGGGTGAACGCGATCAAGACGAGCAAGGCGACGATCAACAGCACGGTCGAAAGGGCGGCCGCGCCGGTGGGATTGTCGCTCTCGATCTGGCCGAAGATGTGCACGGCCGCGACCTCGGTCTTGAACGGGAGGTTGCCGGAGATCAGGACGGTGCTCCCGAACTCGCTGATCGCACGCGCGAACGAGAGTGCCGTGCCGGCGAGGATTGCCGGTACGAGGTTGGGCAACACGACGCGACGGAAGGTCGTGATCGGACTCGCGCCGAGAGATTTGGCCGCTTCCTCCATCTGTTGGTCGAGCTCCATGAGTACGGGCTGCACGGAACGCACGACGAAGGGAAGCGTCACGAACAACAGAGCAAGTAACACGGCGGGTCGCGTATACGCGAAGTTGAGGTGGATCGCGCTGCTCGGTCCGTAGAGCGCGAGAAGCACGAGTCCGGCGACGATTGTCGGCAGTGCGAACGGGAGGTCGATCAGCGCATCGATGACGCGCTGGCCGGGAAACTTGTCACGCACGAGGACCCAGGCGATGAGCGTGCCCATGACCGCGTTGACGAGCGAGACGATCGCGGCCGCCGCGAGGGTCAACCGCAGCGACGCGAGGGCGTCGGGCCTCGTGATCTGGTGCCAGAAGCCGCTGAGGCCGTCGTGGTTCGCGCGAAAGACCACGGCGCCGAGCGGGATCAACACGATCAGGCTGAGATAGATCATGACGAAACCGAGCCCGAGCCCGAAGGACGAGACCGGTCGGCGCGCCCGCCGGCTTTCGGCAGCCGGCGGGCGCGCGATCGGAAGATCGAGATCGAGGTGCGTCATTTCGACGTGGAGACGCCGATGCCCTTCTCGATGCCGGCCATGATCCCCTTGTCGGGATCGAAGAAGTCCTTGGCGACGACGGTCCAGCCGCCGAGATCCTTGATCGTGAACAGCGTTGCCGGCGTCTTGAACTCGCCGGCGTTGGCAACGCCCGCCACGACCGGTCGGTAGCCGTTGTCGGCGAAGAGTCGCTGCGCCTCCGGCGTGAACAGGTACTGGTAGAACGCGTTCGCCTCCGTTGCGTGCTTCGTCGACTTCGTCACCGCGAGGGGCGCTTCGATGAGGATCGTCTGGTCGGGGATGACGTAGTCGATCGCCTGGCCCTTTTGCCGGGCGAAGATCGCGTCATTCTCGTAGGAGAGGAAGACGTCGCCTTTGCCGCCGGTGAAGGTCTGGAGCGCCTTGCGCGCGCTGTCGTCCTGGACGGGGACGTTCTTGAACAGCGCCTTCAGGTAGTCAGTTGCCTGCGTCGGGGTCTTGCCCTGCTTGATCTGGGCGCCGTAGGCCGCCATCACGTTCCAGCGGGCGCCGCCCGAAGTGAACGGGTTGGGCGTGATCACCTGGACGCCCGGCTTGATCAAGTCGTCCCACGTCTTGATGTTCTTGGGGTTGCCCTTGCGCACGGCGAACACGACGACCGAGTTCGTGACGATGCCCTTCGTCGGGCCGGTGTTCCAACTCGCATCGACGATCCCCGCCTTCACGAGCTTCGTCATGTCGGGCGCCAGCGAGAAGTTGACGACATCAGCCGCGAGCCCGCCGAGCACCGCGCGGCTCTGGTCGCCCGACGCGCCGAATGACTCCGTGAATTTCACGTTGGAGCCTTGCGAGGTGGTCTGGTACTTCTTGATGATCGCGTCGAACGCGGTCTGCGGTGTCGAGTACGCCACCAACGAAAGCGAGACCGTTGCCTTCGATCCGTTCCCACCCGAACCGGTCTTCGAGCTGCTCCCGCACGCGGCGAGCGCGAGCGCGAGCGCGACGGTAAGGGACAGGAACACGAAACTTCGCGACCCGGAACGAGGTTGCACGGAAGACCCTCTCTGTTATCTCGATAAAGCCAGTTGACAAACTAGAGTACCGGGTCAACGGCGTCAAAACGGAGGAGACAAGACGGAGGAGAAACGTGCGGTTCCGGGCATACGCGACTCCCCAACCGAGAGTCGGCTCGCGCTACCGACCCGTCTCCGCCTGATCGGCAGACTTCGGGAACTGATCGGCCGCCCTCCGACCATGCTCACCCGGAAGCCGACCCCGCGCCGGCCCCCAGGTTCGCCGAGCAACTCGCAAGCTGATCCGTCAGCGAGCGTTGCCTCCATCCTCCACGTTGAGGACGGGCGTGAATGCCCATATCGAGTTTCGTCGTGGCGGGACGCGACTTCGTCACCTGTTCGGGTGGTTGTCCCTCGCGGCCGCAGCGTCGTGCTCTGTCCGCGGCGCGTCTCGGGGCCCAACGAGAAAAGTCCTGGCCGACTTTCGTCGGCCAGGACTTGAAAGAGACCTCTGCGGAGTGGAGGCGATGGGGATCGAACCCACTACCTCTTGCATGCCATGCAAGCGCTCTACCAACTGAGCTACGCCCCCGTGGGTGAGCCAAGATACCAGCCGGGTCGGCACACTCTCGGCCGGTAGCCTCGCTGCGTATGGCCGACGAAGTCCCGCCGCAGCGCTATACCGCCGCGCTCGCCAACGAGATCGAGCACAAGTGGCAGGACCGCTGGGACGATCAGCACGTCTTCGAGACGCCGAACCGCACCGGCCTGCTGAGCGAGGATGCGCACCACGTCGCCGACCGGCCGCACATGTTCGTGCTCGACATGTTCCCGTACCCGAGCGGCGTCGGCCTCCACGTAGGCCATCCGCTGGGCTACATCGCCACCGACGTGTACGCCCGCTTCCAGCGCATGAACGGCTTCAACGTGCTGCACGCAATGGGCTACGACGCGTTCGGGCTGCCGGCCGAGCAGTACGCGGTGCAGACCGGCACGCACCCACGCGAGACGACCGAAGCCAACATCGCCAATATGAAGCGCCAGCTGCGCGCGCTCGGGCTCGGGCACGACCCGCGCCGCGGTCCGGCGACCACCGACGTTCAGTACTACAGGTGGACGCAGTGGATCTTCCTGCAGATCTACAACTCCTGGTACGACGACGACGCGCAGCGCGCCCGCCCGATCGGCACGCTCGTGCAGGAATTCCGCGCGGGCCGCTTCCCGACTCCCGACGACATTCCCTTCGACGAACTCGAAGATCTCGACCAGCGGCGCCTGGTCGACTCCTACCGGCTCGCGTACGAGGCGTACGCGCCGGTCAACTGGTGTCCCGGGCTCGGCACGGTGCTGGCCAACGAAGAGGTCACCGGCGACGGTCGGAGCGAGCGCGGCAACTTCCCGGTGTATCGCCGCCCGCTCAAGCAATGGATGTTGCGCATCACGTCCTACGCAGACCGGCTGCTCGACGATCTCGAATCGCTCGACTGGAGCGATTCGATCAAGCAGATGCAGCGCAACTGGATCGGACGATCCACCGGTGCGTCAGTGAGGTTCCCGGTCGAGGGTCACGAAGACCTCGACATCGAGGTGTTCACCACCCGGCCCGACACCCTGTTCGGCGCGACCTACATGGTGCTCGCGCCCGAGCACCCGTTGGTCGACGTCGTCACCGCGAACCAATGGCCCGACGACGAGCTGTCGAACGACTTCGCGAGTAACCCCCTCGACGCGTGGAAGGGTGTGTTCGGCGCGACCGATCCGCCGCCCGATGCGGTTCGCCGCTACCGCGACTTCGCGGCGGCAAAGACCGATCTCGAGCGCCAGACCGAGACCAAGGAGAAGACCGGCGTCTTCATCGGCGCGTTCGCGATCAACCCCACGAACAACGAACGCATCCCGATCTTCATTGCCGACTACGTGCTCATGGGTTACGGCACGGGCGCGATCATGGCGGTGCCCGCGCACGACGAGCGCGACTTCGAGTTCGCACGCGAGTTCGAGCTGCCGATCGTGCCGGTGATCCGTCCGGGCGACGAATGGCTGACGGAGCACAATGCGGATCCCGACGATGCGGCCACGTGGCCCGAGGCGTACGTCGGCGACGGTGTCGCACAGAATTCCGCGAACGAAGAGGTCTCGCTCGACGGGCTTCGTGTCGACGACGCCAAGCGCGTCGTCACCGAGTGGTTGGAGCGCGCCGAGCTCGGTCGGCCCACGGTCACGTACAAGCTGCGCGACTGGCTTTTCAGCCGGCAGCGTTACTGGGGCGAGCCGTTCCCGATCGTCTACGACGACGAGGGTCCGATCGCGTTGCCCGACGAGATGCTCCCGGTCGTGCTGCCCGAGATCTCCGACTTCGAGCCGGTCACATCGGATGATCCCGACGCGCTGCCCGAGCCGCCCCTCGCCCGGGCCGCCGACTGGGTCGAGGTGGATCTCGAGTTACCCGGGCCGGGATGGGGCGGCTACGGCGAAGGTGTCCACACCTATCGTCGCGAGACCAACACGATGCCCCAATGGGCGGGCTCGTGTTGGTACTACCTGCGCTATCTCGATCCCACGAACGAAGACACGATGGTCGACCCGCAGATCGAGGCCACGTGGGCCGAGGGCACGCGCGTCGACGGTTCGCCCAAGGTCGGCCTCGTCGACCTGTACGTGGGCGGCGTCGAGCACGCGGTGCTGCACCTCTTGTACGCGCGCTTCTGGCACAAGGTGCTGTTCGACCTCGCTTACGTGTCGACGATCGAGCCGTTCCAGCGGCTGGTGAACCAGGGCTACATCCTCGCGGCGGCGTTCGTCGACGGGCGGGGTACGTACGTCGACGCCGAGCAAATCGAGGAGCGCGCCGGCAAGTACTACTTCGAAGGCAAGGAAGTGAAGCGCGAGTTCGGCAAGATGGGCAAGAGCCTCCGCAACGCGGTAGCGCCCGACGACATCTACCGCGACTACGGCGCCGACACGCTGCGTCTCTACGAGATGTTCATGGGGCCACTCGACAAGGAGCGTCCGTGGAGCACCGCCGACATCGTCGGCGTGCATCGTTTCCTCCAACGGCTGTGGCGCAACTTCGTCGACGAGAACACGGGCGAATCCCGGGTGGCCGACGCGCCCGCCGACGACGAGACACGGCGCCTGTTGCACCGCACGATCGACGCCGTGCGCACCGACATGGCGGAGCTGAGCTTCAACACCGCGATCGCCCGCCTGTTCGAGCTCAACAACCACCTCACCGCGCTGGTGCAGCGCACGGGGGCGTTGCCGCTCGAAGTCGCCTCTCCGCTGGCGCTGATGGTTGCGCCCCTCGCGCCGCACGTTGCCGAAGAGCTCTGGTCGAGGCTGGGGCACGACGACACCCTCACCTACGAGTCGTTTCCCACCGCCGACCAACAGTGGTTGGTCGAGGAGCGCGTCGAGGTGCCGGTGCAGATCAACAGCAAGGTGCGGGCTCGGGTGGAAGTCGCGGTCGGAGCCGACGCGGCCGCGCACGAAGCCGCCGCCCGGGCCGAGCCGAGGATTGCCGAGATGTTGGTCGGCGCGACGGTCCGCCAGGTGAAGGTCGTGCCCGGCAAGATCGTGAACTTCGTCCTGGCGTAACCCCGCGTCGCCGGGCGGAACCGCGCGGCTATTCGGTGATCTCGACCGGCGTCCCGAGCGGGAGCAGCCCCGCGAGTCTCGTGATCTCGTTGTTGTCCATCCGCACGCAACCGTGGGTCACGCTGCGCCCGAGGACCGACGCGTCGCCGTTGCCGTGCAGCCCGATCTCGCCGTCGCCGCCGTTGAACGTCGACAACGTGTCGGAGTGGCTCGACAGCCCGTATGCGTACGGGCCGTACACGGTGTTCGGGTTCGGCGCCCGGATCAGGACCCGCACGTAGTAGCGACCGGTCGGCGTCGGCGTCGACGGCTTCCCGATCGCGACCGGTCCGCGATAGAGCACCGCGGCGCGATCGAACACCGTGATCTGGTGGGCGCGTTTTTCGACCTTCACCGAATACGTGACGGCGCGGATCGCGACGTTGCTCTCCCGCACCCAACCCGAGCTCCCGTTGGGCCGCACCGGCAGCAGCACCCGCACCCAGCCGTCGGCCCGCCGGCTCTCGACGAGGAACACCTGCTCGACGACGGCGGCCGGACGTTGCGGATCCACCGACCACGGATTGGCGAACGTCTGCTTGTGGGCGGCGCGCGTCGGGCGGTCGTACACCGTGACCTCGGGCCCGACCGCCACCGCGACGAGCGAGGTGAACGGGGGCAATGGGGCGACGGTGCTCGGCGGAACCGTCGGCGCCGTCGTCCGTTCCGTCGTCCGGGTAGGCGCGCCGGTTGTCGTCGTCGACGCACCGGCCGCCGGTCGGGCGGCCTGGTGGGTGCTGCCCCCGCAGGCTGCGACCGCCACGATCGAGAGCAGGAGGAAGGCGGGACTCACGGTTCGGCGGGTCATGGTTCGGAGAGCGTAGATGCCGCGGTCTGGACACTCTGCGCACTATAAATTCGCGCGGAGGGTGGCGTTTCTGGCGGCCGGCATGTAGTCTTTCCCGGTCTTGAAGATCTTTGTAATCGCTGGGAGGCGGGACATGAAGCGCATCGTTGCCATGGTCGGTATTGCCGGTTTGAGTCTGGGATGGGCGCTCATGCCCGCCGGCGCAGGCCAGAACGCCCCTTTCCAGAGCACGCCGGGTTCCGGCCCGCCCGGAACCGTCATCCACAACGGTGACGACGAACCCTTCTGCAACGGCGAGGGCAGCCGCTTCCGGGTCGAGCTCATCGACCAGAACGAGCACACGGTTGCCACCGCGGAGACCGACATCCCCAACGGCAACGGCCACCCGGCGACCGACCTGACGGTTCCCGCCGGCACGTTGCCCGGTCTTTACATCCTCCACGCCACGTGCGTCGGCATCGACTCCTCGTTCAACTACATCGACAAGGACTTCACGGTCACGGCCGCGCCGGCGACGACGACCACCACGGAGGCCACGACCACGACCACGGTCGCGGCTGCAGTGGCGACGACGACCACAACCACCGTTCCCGTCGTGGTGATGCCCCAGGCGACTCCGGCGGCACCGGTCGTGGCCTCGCCTGCCCTGGCCGGCTGAGATCTACCCGCCGAGCGTGCGCGCTCGAGCGGTCGCGTCGGTCCAGACCTTCGTCCGGCCGACACCGTTTTGCCAGTCGATCGTGAGTTCGAGCGGGTGCGCCTGATGCGTCGCGAGCAACGTCGCGAGATCAGCGCGCGCCCACTCGACGAGGTCGCCGCCTCTGCGACTGATCTCGATGCGCGTCACCGGCACCGTTTCCCACGCACCTGACGACTTCGCCGGTTCCTGGCAGACGTCGATCCAATCGATCCCCGGATACTTGGCGAACAGCGCGGGAACGACCGCGATCGCGAGAGGTGCGAACCGGCTCGCGTACCGGGTGGCGGATTCGGTGCGCGCGGGTCGCACGTACAGGCTCAGCTCGCGCCCGCCGCGCGCGCCCGGCCGGTTGCCTACCGACGCTCGCTGCACCTGCACCTTGAACGGGACGAGCAAGGGGATCGATGCGTCGGCGACCGCGGCGTCGTTGCGGGGCAAGCGATCGGTGCTCGACGCTCCGGAGTTCGACCCGCATGCCGCGCCCGTTCCCGCGACCGCCAAAGCGACGACGAGCAACGATCGCGCACTCACTCCGGTTCGTCTCATGGTGATCCAGCTTCGCATGTGAGGCCGCGCGTCCGGCAGCTCCTCTTTTCGGTGGCGCACCGGCGCGGTAGCTTGCCGTCACTTCTCCCGCACTTCCCCCGCCGGCTGTCGCGCGCCCGGACGTTGTCTTGGGGGAGGTTGTCTTGGGGGAGGAAGTCCCGCGTCCTTTCTCGGGTGGCCCGCGCGCGGAATGGGCCGCGCGTTGGCACGAGTGGCGCGGCGATCGCCGTATCGCGGCCGCGTTGCTCGCGTGCGTTTCGGTCGCGGCGGCCTTCGCGTGGTTCCGGTCCGGCGCCGCGCCGTCGTCTGGGCTGCCTCGGTCGTCGCCGACGAGCTACCCGACCGCTTCGTTCTCCGCCCCGACGACCACGACGACTCGAGCGGCGGCGCCGGTCGTGGTCGACGTTGTGGGCGCGGTCCGCCGGGGTGGTGTCGTGCACCTGCGCTCGGGGGCGCGGGTGGTGGATGCGATCGCGGCCGCGGGCGGCGCGACTCCGGATGCCGATCTGTCCCGCCTGAATCTTGCGGCCGTGCTCGCCGACGGGTCGCGGGTCGCGGTCCCGCGCGTCGGCGCCGCGGCGCCGGCAGTCGATCCCGCGGCGGTAAGTGGTGCTCCGGCCGGGGGCGGGTCGGGCGAGCAATCGGCCAACACGCCGGTGAACCTCAACACGGCGACCGCCGCTCAACTCGACGCGCTGCCCGGTGTCGGCCCCGCGACTGCGGCCGCGATCATCAGTGACCGCGAAGCACACGGCGCGTTCCGAACGGTCGGCGACCTCGGGCGCGTGCGAGGCATTGGCGACGCCAAGCTCGGCCAACTTCGCGACCTCGTGACGGTCTGACATGGAGCTCGCACCGGTCTTGGTCGTGGTTGCGGTCATCGTGGGAATCGTCGCGGGCGAGCGAACTGGGATCACTACCGCGAACGCGGCGCTGGTCGTCGGCGCGGGCGCGCTCGGCGCGGCGTGGTTCACGCGGTCTCGCCGGCGCGGCGCGCTCGCCGCCGCCGCGTGCGCGTTGCTCGGTTGCGCGGCGATGGGACGC
>DASYJT010000010.1:0-30394 GCA_035996165.1 Acidimicrobiia bacterium | reverse complement strand
GTCGAGAACTTCGTCGACCTGTTGGGGCCGGTCCTCGACCGCCGTGGCGTGGCGATCGCCTGATCGACGCGACTATGGCGAAACGCATTGGAATCATCGGCGCGGGTCCCGGCGGCATCTGCATGGGAATCAAGCTGCTCGAAGCCGGCATCGACGACTTCGTCATCTTCGAGCGCGCGCCCGGAGTCGGCGGGGTGTGGTTCCACAACACGTATCCGGGCGCGGCGTGCGACGTGCAATCGGCGCTCTATTCGTTCTCGTTCGCGCTGAAGCGCGACTGGTCGCGGCCGTACGCCACGCAACCCGAGATCCGTGCGTACTTCGAGCAGGTGGTCGAGACGTACGGCCTCATGGCGCACATCCGACTGAGCACGAAGGTCGACGCCGCCCGTTGGGACGACCGGACGGCGCAGTGGACGCTCGACACCGCCGACGGAGGGTCGCACGTATTCGATGTCGTCGTCGGCGCGGTCGGGATGTTCAACGACTTGCACGTACCGGCCATACCCGGGCTCGACGACTTCCGCGGCACGCTGTTCCACTCCGCTCGTTGGGACCATGCGCACGATCTCGGCCGTGAGCGGGTCGCCGTAGTCGGAAGTGCGGCGAGCGCGGTGCAGTTCGTTCCCGAGATCGCACCGCGCGTCGAGCAGTTGCACGTGTTCCAACGCACACCGAACTGGGTGTTGCCGAAGCTCGACACGCCGTACACGGCCGAGGAGCTCGACCGCTTTCGCACCGATCCGAACGCGATCCTCGAGGAGCGCGCCCTCGTGTGGGATCGGCTCGACGGTTTCATCACGTTCTCCAACCCGCGTGCGGTGAGCAAGGCGCAGGAGTGGGGCGTAGAGAACATCGCGGCGGTCGACGACGAAGCCCTGCGCCGCCGCCTCACTCCCGACTTCCCCCACGGCTGCAAGCGACCACTGGTCTCGAACGAGTGGTATCCCACCTTCAACCGCCCGAACGTGGAGCTGGTCACGGAGCCGATCGAGCGCATCACGGCCGACGCGGTCGTGACTGTCGACGGCGCGCAGCGCCCGGTCGACACCGTCGTGCTCGCAACCGGCTTCGACACGACGAGATACCTGTCGGTGGTTGACGTGACGGGGCGGGGTGAGCGGCGCCTGGCCGATGCCTGGAGCGAAGGCGCGCAGGCGTATCTCGGTATTGCGACCGCCGGCTTCCCGAATTTGTTCATGCTGTACGGGCCCAACACCAACAACGGGTCGATCCTGTTCATGCTCGAATGTCAGGTCGCGTACGTGTTGCGACTGCTGCGTCACATGGACGAGGCCGAGTTGGAATCGATCGACGTGCGCCCCGAGGTGATGGACGAGTACAACCGCGCGCTGCAAGCCGACCTCGATGCGGTCGACGTCTGGAACGCCGGTTGCAACGGCTACTACCGCGGTCCGTCCGGTCGGATCGTGACGCAATGGCCGCACACGATGACGGAGTACGAGGCGCGCACGGTACGCGCCGACTTCGACGCCTACGACTCGCGCACTGCGCGCAACGCGCGTCGCCAAACCGCTCGGTAGGCGTCGATCCCGTCGGGCGCCAGCGCGCCCTCGGGGCCGGCTGCGATCGAGACCCGTTCGGGGATGGAGCCCCACACGGCGACGTTGGCTTCGGTCCACGCGGCGACCACGTCGTGGTAGTCGCGGGTGTACGTGCGCGCAGACGAGATCACGAGCCCGACGGGCAGCTTGCGGGGCACCAGGTCGAGAACCGCCTCGACGCGTGCGGTCTCCACGCCGCCGATGCGCGTGGGGACGACGACGACGTCGGCGCGCTCGATCGCCTTCGCGAGGAGACGCTCGTTGCCCGGTGGAGTGTCGACGACCGCGACCTCTTCGCCATCGATGCGGTCGAGTGCCTTGACGAGCAGACGGTCGGTCGGGGCTTCGACGAGAGTCAGGCGCTCGAGGTATTCGTCGTCGGAGTTCTCGATCCAGTCGGCGGCACTGGCCTGAGGGTCGGCATCGACCAGCGTCGCCGGTCGCCGGGCAGCCGCCAGGGCTGACAGATAGACGGAAGTGGTCGTCTTGCCGACCCCACCCTTGAGTGCCGCGACCACGATGATCATCGTGGGAAGGTATCGAGTCGGTCGGACACCATGTGCACTGCCGGATGAAATTGCCGCTCATCGGGCCGGAGGGTGTGGAATAGCCTACCTACGGGTAGGTAGGCTATTCGTATGACGTTGACGACATCCCGCGACCTGGTGGACGTGCTGACGCCGCAGGTCGAGCAACTGTTCGAACGCCACCTCGCCACCACGAAGTCCTGGATGCCGCACGAGCTGGTCCCGTGGGAGCGCGCGGTCGAGTCCGCGCCCCGCGACCCCTGGGACCCGGAGCGCTCGCCGCTCTCGTCCGGCGTGCGCAGCGCGCTCGTGGTCAATCTGCTCACCGAAGACAATCTCCCGTACTACTTCGAGACCATCAACCGCATGTTCGCGAACGACGTGTGGCGCGAGTGGGCCCGGCGTTGGACCGCCGAGGAGATGCGGCATGCGATCGTGATCCGCGACTACATCACGGTCACCCACGCGGTCGATCTCGAAGCGCTCGAGAACGCGCGGATGCACCAGGTGTGCGGCGGTCAGGTGCCGCAGCCCGACTCCGCGGTCGACACGCTCGCGTACGTCGCCCTGCAGGAACTGGCCACCCGCATCTCGCACCGCAACACCGGAAACCTCCTCGACGACGAGGCCGGCTACAAGGTCATGGCGCGCGTGGCCGCCGACGAGAACCTTCACTACCTCTTCTACCGCGATCTCGTGTCGGCGGCGCTCGACGTCGACCCGTCGGGAACGATGTGCGCGATCGAGCGCCAGGTGCGCACGTTCGAGATGCCCGGAGCGGGCATCCCGGATTTCAGCGCCCATGCGAACGCGATCGCGGCGGCGGGCATCTACGACTTCGTCCTGCACCACGACCAGGTGCTCGTACCGGTCGTGTTGCGGCACTGGAGCATCGAGACGATCGAGGGTCTCAGCCCGGAAGCGGAGACCGCGCGCGAGCGCATCGTCCACCACATCGCCCGCATCGAGCGGATCGGAAAGCGACTCGCCGACCGCCGTGCATCAGTCCCGGTCGGCGCCGGCTCCTGAGCACTACGCCGCGGCGCGCGGCGTCGGCCCGACGGGTGCGGAAATCTGCTCGGTAGGCTCCGGGCGTGCAGGATGTTGCTGCAGAAGGTCTGGCGCTGCACTCCGCAAGGGGTCGCATTGCACTCGTAGCCACTGTTGGTGCGAGCGGAATGGCCGCGCTCGACGCCACGGTCGTGAACGTCGCGCTCCCGCACATCGGCGCCGATTTCCACGCGAGCGTCAGCGCGTTGCAGTGGGTCTTGACCGGCTATCTGCTCGCGCTCGCGTCACTGATCCTGCTGGGTGGCGCGCTCGGCGACCGGTTCGGGCGCCGAAAGGTGTTCGTCGTCGGCACGCTCTGGTTCGCGTCCGCGTCGCTGCTGTGTGGCGCCGCGCCGAACATCGAGGTGCTGGTGCTGGCGCGCGGCCTCCAGGGTGTGGGCGCCGCGCTGCTCACCCCCGGAAGCCTGGCCATCCTGCAAGCGAGCTTCCGTGCCGACGACCGAGCCGCCGCGGTGGGCGCGTGGTCGGGACTCGGCGGGGTGGCCGGCGCGATCGGCCCGTTCGCCGGCGGATGGCTGGTCGACGGCCCGGGCTGGCGCTGGGCGTTCCTCATCAACGTTCCCTTGGCCGTGCTCGTCATCGTGTGCACGCGCGCCGCGGTGCCGGAGTCGCGTGATCCGCACGCGGCGCGGGGTCTCGACCTGGTCGGTGCCGCGCTCGCGGTGACGAGTCTCGGCGCGGCGACCTGGGCGCTCACCGAAGCCGGGCCGCGCGGGTGGGCCGATGGCGCGGTCCTCGGTGGCGGCGCGATCGCGGCGCTCGGGATCGCCGGCTTCGTGTGGCGGATGCTGCACACGCACGATCCACTCGTGCCGCCCGCGCTGTTCCGCAGTCGCAACTTCACCGTCACCAACCTCGCGACCGTCTTGCTGTACAGCGGGTTGGGGCTCTCGTTCTTTCTCGTGTCGTACGAGCTCCAGGTCGCCGTGGGCTGGTCGGCGCTGCGCGCGGGCACCGCATTGATGCCCGCGACCTTGCTGATGCTCGCGTTCGCGGCGCGGTCGGGCGCGATCGCGCAGCGCATCGGACCGCGGTTGCAGCTGACCGTCGGGCCGTTGCTCACCGCCGCGGGGCTGCTGCTCCTCACTCGAGTCGGCCCGGGTGCGTCGTGGCTCACCGACGTGTCGCCCGGAGCCGTCGTTTTCGGCTTCGGGCTCGTGACATTCGTCGCGCCGCTGACCGCCACGGTCATGGGTTCGGTCGATCCCGATCACGTCAGCGTGGCGTCGGGCGTGAACAACGCGATCGCGCGGACTGCCGGACTCGCGGCGCTGGCCGTGGTGCCGGTTGTCTCGGGCCTTACGTCGGCCGCGGGCGCCGCGCAGGTCACCCACGCCTATCGGGTATCGCTCGTGATCGCCGCATGTGTCGCGGCGGCCGCCTCGCCGCTCGCGTTCGTCGGACTGAGCGCGCACATCCGCTCGCACCGGAGCGCGCGCAAGTCGTACTGCTCGGTCGACGGCCCTCCGCTCCAACCCGATCCGGCCCGTTGCCCCGCGGGCAGTGCGTCGCGCCCGGTGTTCGGAAGGCGCGCCGTCAAGCCCGTTTGATCTCGAGCGCGGATCGGTCCCAGTGGCCGTTCTCGGCCGCGGCTTCGTACGTACCCTGCAAGAACGCGAGCAGCAACGCGTCGGGATCGTCGGCGGTTCGCACGGCGCGGTAAGGCAGGATGTACTCGCGGAGATCGTGGTCGTACACGGCGGCGTCGGGCACGTTCGCCGACGACGCGAATCCGTTCGGCTCGGGATAGGCGTACGAGTAGAACGAGCCCTCGTCGCTACCGCCCGGCCAGAATCCGCAGCTGCTGACTTCGTGGCTGTACGCGTCCTGCATGACCCAGTCGGCGCAGTTCGGCACGCCCCCCGGGTGGAGCGGCGCCTCGCGGCCGGAGAAGCGCGTCGTGGCCAGATCGAACCCGCCCCAGAAGAAATGGACGGGACTGTTCTTGCCCACGAACCGCGAACGGAATTCCTTCAAGACCCGATCGGCCTGCACGAGCGCGAGCCAGAACCGGTGCATCGCTTCGGCGTCGTACGCACAGTGCTCGACGTCGACGGCGAACGGGATCGCATCGGCGATCTCGACCGGCCGAGCCAGGATCTGCACCCGCACGCCGAGCTCTTCGAGGGCGGACATCGTCGCGTCGTAGAAACTCGCGACCGACCGTGGCTCGAGCGCGACCGTCCGGTGCCGGCCGTCGGTCGTTCGGAGGTCGAGGACGTGATCGATGAAGTCGAACTCGATCTCGACACCGCACTCCTTGGTGTGCATCAACGACGTGGTCAGGCCACGCGCGGATACGTACAGCGCAATGTGCCACGAGTGATTGACCCACGTTCCGAGTGCGAGCCGCACCTTGCCCACGATCTGTGTCCACATGTGCACCGTGGCGCGCGTGTCGTCCCACGAGGAAAGCGTCAGTTCGGGCCAGCTCCTCGATGCCATGAGCCGATCGTCGCGCGCGACGCGCCTCGCGGTCACGCCGACACTCTTACGTCAGCTGCGACCGGCCTCTAGGGTGATGCCGGGATGAGCCAGACCGATCCGCCCGACGTCGCATGGCCGCTGCTCGACGAGTCCCTGATCGCGGAGCTCGAGGACTTCGGTGAGGTGCGAGAGGTCGAGCGCGGCGAGATGTTGTATCGCGCCGGTGAGCAGGCGTCGTTCATCGTCGTCCTCGAAGGCGAGGTCGAGATCGTCCGCCTCGACGACGCTGGCGAGTTCGTCGTCGCGACGCACGGCGCTCGCCGCTTTCTCGGCGAGCTGAACCTGCTCACCGGTCAACGAGCCTTCCTCAGCGCGCGCGTCTCGCAGCCCGGACGCGTCCTGGTCATCCCGCTCGACACGTTCCGCCAGCTGATGAGCACGCGGCCCGACTTCTCCGACACCGTCTTCCGGGCCTTGATCGCGCGGCGGGAGATCCTGCGCACCGGAGACGGAATGGGCGCGATCCGCATCATCGGCTCGAGATATTCGCCGGAGGCGATGGCGCTGCGGGCGTTCGCGAATCGCTCGCGGGTGCCGAACGAGTGGATCGACCTGGAAGAGGTCGATGACGCGCCGGTGTTCCTGGCTCGATTCGGAGTCCGGCCGCGCGACGTCCCCGTCGTCGTCACCCCGACCGCAGTGCTTCGAAACGCGACACCCGGCGAGTTCGCCGCGCACATCGGTCTCGCGTATCACGAGATACCGGGATATGTCAGTGATCTCGTCGTCGTCGGTACGGGACCGGCCGGCCTCGCCGCATCCGTCTACGGCGCGTCCGAGGGGCTGGAGACGTTGTCGCTCGACGCGGTCGGCGCGGGCGGTCAGGCCGGCTCGAGCTCGCGCATCGAGAACTACGTCGGGTTCCCGAACGGCATCTCGGGCGACGAGCTGGTCGCGAGCGCGGCGATCCAGGCCATACGGCTCGGCGCTCGCCTCAACTCGCCGTGCGAGGTCGCGGGACTCCGGCTCGAGGACGGCTTTCACGTCGTGATCCTCGCCGACGGCAGCGAGATCTCGACCAAGGCGATCGTCATCGCGACCGGGGCGCGCTATCGCCGGCTGGATGTTTCCGGTCTGGAACGGTACGAGGGCGCGGGTGTCTACTACGCCGCGACCGAGCTCGAAGCGCGCGTGTGTCGCGGTTTCCACACGATCGTCGCGGGCGGCGGCAACTCGGCGGGCCAGGCCGCGATCTTCCTGGCGCAGCAGGGAAGCCCCGTCTCGATCGTGGTCCGGCGCCGCGCGCTGACGGAGACGATGTCGCAGTATCTGGTGACCCGTATCGAGGCCGATCCGCGCATCAACGTCCTGCCGCACACCGAGGTGCGCGCGCTGGCCGGCGAAGCGCACCTGGAAGAGGTGACGCTCGAAGACAACCGATCGGGCGAGCGGCGCACGGTGCATTGCCAGGGCCTGTTCTGCTTCATCGGCGCCGTCCCCGCGACCGCGTGGCTCGAAGGATGCGTCGTTCTCGACCGCTCCGGGTTCGTCGTCACCGATCGTTCGCTGCCGGAGCCGGTCGCGAACGGATCCGATTTCGGCGGGCGCGACCCGTTGCCGTTCGAGACGTCGGTCCCGGGTGTGTTCGCCGTCGGCGACGTGCGGTCCGGGTCGCTGAAGCGCGTCGCGGCCGCGGTCGGCGAGGGGTCGAGCGTGGTCCGCCAAGTGCACGAGTACCTCGCAACGCATACCTGAGCGCGGACCGGAGGAGGATCGCATGGGAAGGTTCACTCGAGGCTTCGCCGGACGGGGGAGAGGGGAGCGCGACACCCGGCTCCCGCCGGGTCAGTACGACACCGGAAAGAGTTGGCCCGTCCTCACCGCCGAGGTCACGCCCCGGATCGACCCCGCGACGTGGACGTTCAAGATCGAAGGGCTCGTCGACCGTCCGAGCACGTGGACCTGGGACGAGATCCACGCGCTCCCCGCGTCGAGCTACTCCGGCGCGATCCATTGCGTCACCACCTGGTCGAAGTTCGACGTCAACTTCACGGGGGTCTCGGTCGACACGCTGCTCGACGCCGCGGGAGTGCAGCCGACTGCGAGCCACGTGCTCGCGTTCTCGCACACCGCGTACACGACGAACCTCCCGCTCGCGGACGTGACCGGCGGCAAGGCCTGGGTGGTGTGGGACTACGACGGCAAGCCGCTCGAACCCGCACACGGCGGTCCGGCGCGCCTGCTCGTTCCGCACCTCTACTTCTGGAAGAGCGCGAAGTTCATCGCCGGCCTGCGCGTCCTCGACCACGACGAGCCCGGCTTCTGGGAGCAGAACGGCTACCACGACCGCGGCGACCCCTGGCTCGAACAGCGCTACCAGGGCGACTGAAGCAATGGGGTCTCCCGGGCCGCCGCGGATGACGTGGCAGATGGCGAAGGTCGTCGGCATCCGCGCCGAGACGGCCCGCGCGACGACGATCCGGTTGGCGTTACCCCAAGCGTTGGCGCATCGAGCCGGCCAGCACGTGGTCGTCCGCCTTTCCGCGCCCGACGGTTACACCGCGTCGCGGTCGTATTCGATCGCGTCGGCGCCGGACGACGGCGCGGAGATCGAGCTCACGATCGAGCGGCTCGAGGATGGTGAGGTGTCGACGTTCTTGCACGACGAGCTCGCGATCGGCGACGAGCTCGAGGTACGCGGCCCGATCGGCGGTTGGTTCGTGTGGGATGCCGACACGCCGGCACTCCTGCTGGGCGGCGGTTCCGGAGTCGTGCCCGTCATGGCGATGCTGCGCCTCGCGCGTCGCCTCGGGCGTACTGATCTGCTCCGACTCGTTGTTTCGGTCCGTGCGCCGGGCGACCTCTACTACGCGGACGAGATCGCCGGGCCCGAGACGACGCTCGTCTACACGCGCGCCGCGCCGCCCGCTTTTCCGCGGGCACCCGCGCGCTTGACCCTCGCCGACATCCCGCTGCCGCTGGCGCCCGAATTGCGCGCATACGTGTGCGGCTCGTCCGGATTCGCCGACGCGGCCAGCGCCGTCGTGCTCGCGGCCGGCGTTCCTACGGAGCAGATCCGGGTCGAGCGGTTCGGTCCGTCGGGCTGACGCTGACTCCGGCCGCGGACTCGATCAGGAATTTCGGCGCCCTCGGCAGGATTCGAACCTGCGCACACGCCTCCGGAGGGCGATGCTCTATCCCCTGAGCTACGAGGGCAAGGGCAGCCGCCGATCGTAGCGGGCGCGCCCTGCTTGGGCCTTCTGAGATTGCTCAGCGAGCGTCGGCTCCCGGACGGGTGAGCGCGGACTCGAACCAGCGCGGGTCCTCGAGCATCAGATGGAAATCGAGGAGGTCGTCGGGTGTGAGAACCGGCGCGGGAATCGGACTCTCGCGGAGCTCGGCGGGAAGGCGCCACCGCTGCGTTGGCGCTCCGATCGCGAGGAGCAATTCCACAGCTGATTCGCGGGTCGTGTTCGACGTTGCGAGCCGACACGATGGGCAACGGAAGCAGTAGGACCATTGCTCGTTGTCGACACAGAAGCGGAGCGTGAGATCCGGCAGCGTCACTTGGACGACACCGCAGTCCGCACATTCGACCTGGACTCGTGTTTCGTTGAACATGTTTCGAGGCGTACCCACCGCGTCGCTGCGTTGAACCCTCCGAAAAACGGTGCGAGTGGATGCCCGGCGGCCCCTCGTCGGATCGCACGCACGGAACGCGATCGCTCGTAGAAAAACCTTCGTCGTTCATGCCTGCGGCGCGGTCACGGCGGGTACGCACGAGTTCGTGCTGACGGATCCCGCCGACCTCCCCCCGAACCTGCAGTGGTCGGACGACACCGCGCCCGGATTCCGGCGTCGGAGAGCGGGCTCCGGGTTCACCTACGTCGGGCCCGACGGCCGTCGCGCCGATGCGGCGACTTCTCAACGGGCTCGCGCACTCGCCATTCCGCCCGCGTGGAGTGACGTCTGGATCTGTGCGGAGCCGACCGGCCACCTGCAGGCGACGGGTCGGGATGCTCGCGGGCGCAAGCAATATCGCTACCACGCCGCATACCGCGCCCATCGCGACGCGGAGAAATTCGATCGATTGCTGGCGTTCGGCGCGTCCCTCGCAAAGATGCGCGCGCAGGTCGCTCGTGATCTTGGCGCCTCGGGCATGCCTCGCGACAAGGTCGTGGCTGCGGTCGTGAGTCTGCTCGAGGTCACGCTCGTGCGCGTAGGGAACGAGGAGTACGCGCGGGAGAACGGCTCGTACGGGCTGACCACCCTCCGCACCCGGCACGTCAAGTGCACACCGAGCGCGCTCCGGCTGGTGTTCAAGGGAAAGCATGGGATCGCCGCCGACGTCACCGTGACCGATCCTCGCCTGCGCCGGGTGGTTCGAAAGTGTCAGGACCTGCCGGGCCAAGTGCTGTTCCAGTACGTCGATGACGAAGGTGAGGCGCGTCCGGTTTCGTCGTCGGATGTGAACGACTATCTCCGATCGGTGAGTGGGAACGCAGTTACGGCGAAGGACTTCCGCACGTGGGCGGGCACCCTGCTCGCCGCAGATCGACTCGCGGCCGAGCCTCCCCCCGAATCGGAAAAGGGCGCGAACAAGACGCTCGGTGCCGTTCTCGATGTCGTGAGCTCGCACCTGCGCAACACCCGCGCGGTGTGCCGGGCCAGTTACGTCCATCCGGCAATCGTCGATTGGTACATCGACGGCTCGCTCCCCGACCGGTGGCACGAAGCGTCCGCAAGTGGGAGCCGACAGCTCCTCGCCGAGGAACGCAAGCTGCTCGGTCTTTTGCGATCGATGCACGCGCCTCGCAGATCTCGGGCGAGTGCCGCGCGTTGAACCAGCGTGTGGATCCGCGCAGGTTGCGGATCGCTCCCGTTGCAAGCCAACTCGATGTTTTTTCGATTCGATCTCGGGTATCTGGTCGCTCGTGACCGATCCTCCGTCGTGGCAAAGGCCGAGCGACACAGTGATCGACGCAACATGGGTCGTCGCGCACCAGCTCGGATACTCGCTTTCGGAGGCGTCAGAATTCTTGGAGGCGCGCGCCAACGGCACGGGTCGGCCGCTCGACGATGTGGCTCTCGACGTGATCGAACGATTCGCGTCCCCTGACGCCACCGCGCGGCGCCCGTAGCCAGGGTGGCGGGAGCTGGACTCTGCGACGAATGGACGATTTTGCGTCCGGGTCGTCGGGTATTCATTCGCCATGACCAAGCTCGGCAGAACACTTGCTCGGCTCAAAGGCAGGGCGATGAAACCGGTGGCCAACGCGGCGGGCGATCGCCGGTCGGAAGCGAAGGCGTTGTTCGAGGCCCAAACGGGCGAGAGACCGAAGGATCCGCAACTTGACGCGGTCGAGCACGACATCCGGCGTCTCCACGGCGACATGGACGATCGAGCCTGAGGTAGGCGTGCGGCGCAACCACCTTCAGGAGCGCGCCGCTTCCACTGATGTCGAGACGCAGCTCGACGCGGTTCGCGGACTGGCCGGTCGGTGCCGGGCTTGTGACCTTTGGAAGTCGGCAACGGCAACCGTGTTCGGCGAAGGTGCAGCTCCGGCCGAGTTGATGTTCTTGGGCGAACAGCCCGGAGACCATGAGGACCGAGAAGGTCATCCGTTCGTCGGGCCGGCGGGACACATGCTCGACAAGGCCCTCGCGGACGCCGGCATCGACCGGAACCGGGTGTATCTGTCGAACGCGGTGAAGCATTTCAAGTTCGTGCGCGGACGCAACGGCAAGACACGTATCCATAAGTCCCCGAATCGAGCCGAGATCGCGGCCTGTCGGCAGTGGTGGGAGCGCGAGCTGCAGATCGTTCAGCCAGTCGTTTTGGGTCTTCTCGGCGCAACCGCAGCGCAAACGGTTCTTGGTCCGGCGTTCCGCGTCTCGAAACAGCGGGGCGAGCGATTTGTGCTTCCGTCCGGAATCGTTGCGATCGCGACGGTTCACCCGTCCGCAGTGTTACGCGCTCGTGAGGATCGGGCCGGCGCTTACGCCGGTTTCGTGAACGACCTCCGTCTGATGGCTGCCGAGGCTCGAGCGCCGAGCGATCCGGACTGAAGACGGGGGCTGAACTGTGCTGCGCGTGGGTACTTCGGGTTGGCAATATCGCGACTGGCGCGGCGCCTTCTATCCGTCCGTCGCCCGTCAGTCGCAGTGGCTGGAGTACTACGCGTCGCAGTTCGACACGGTCGAGGTCAACAACACGTTCTACCGGCTGCCGGAAGAGAGAACGTTTGCGGATTGGGCCGCCCGGGTTCCCGACAGCTTCGAGTACGCGATCAAGGCCAGCCGTTATCTCACGCACTACAAGCGGCTGCGCGATCCGGAAGAGCCCGTCGAACGGCTCCTGCAACGTGCCGAACCGCTGCGGGCGCGCCTCGGTGTAGTGCTGTTACAACTGCCCCCAGATTTGCAGTGCGCGCCGGCAGACCTCGACAGGACATTGCGGGCCTTTGGCGGGCGGGTCCGGATCGCGGTCGAACCCCGGCACCCATCGTGGTGGAACCCGGATGTCCGCGCCGTCCTCGAATCGCATGCGGCCGCCTTGTGCCTTACGGACCGAGGTGGCCGGATGACGTCTCCGTCGTGGAAGACCACCGACTGGACCTACCTTCGGTTTCACGCGGGCCGCGCCCGGCCCGCGCCGTGCTATGGCAACCGAGCGCTGTCGATGTGGGTGGCACGAGTGAGCGAGCTGTTCGGATCGGATCCGCACGGATACGCGTACTTCAACAACGATGCCCACGGCTGCGCGCCGCGCGACGCCGCCCACTTCCGCGGGCTCTTGGACGCGCGGCGCGAACGAGCGCCCACCCGCGCCGCGCCGCGGCCTTCCCGCCCCTGAGCCTCTGCGTTCCGCCTTCACTGGCGCGGGACCGCGGCAATCCAGGTGTTGACGGATTCGACGGGCGGGTATCGGTTCATAGAGCTATCCGAGTCCCGCTGAGCCCGCGGGTCGCTTGGAGACAACCGACGAAGAAAAGCGGGAGATGACAACCATGAGACCCATCACGGCAGTCGGGCTGAACTGTTCGTTGAAGACGTCCGGCGCCGCGTCGAGTACCGATCAACTGCTCGAAGAAGTCTTTACCGCGTTGGCGAAGCATGGGGTCGAGTCGACGGGCACCGTTCGTGTCGCCGACGAGAACATCATGCCCGGCGTCACCTCCGACGAAGGGGACGGCGATGGATGGCCCGACATCCGTCGCCGCATCCTGGCAGCCGACATCCTCGTCATCGGGACTCCGATCTGGATGGGTCATCCGTGCAGCAATGCACAACGCGTTCTCGAGCGCCTCGACGCGTTCCTCGGCGAGACGGACGACAACGGACGCATGATCTCGCTCGATCGTGTTGCGCTCGTGGCCGTCGTCGGCAACGAAGACGGCGCGCACCACGTCGCCGCCGAGCTCTTCCAGGGCTTGAGCGACGTCGGCTTCACCATTCCGGCGGGCGGGATGACCTACTGGGTCGGTGAAGCGATGCACAAGACCGACTACAAGGACCTGCCCGGCGGGAGCAACAAGACCAACCAAGCGACCGCGGCCGCGGCGGCCAACGCCGCCCACCTGGCAACCGCTCTGCGCGCGGCGCCGTACCCGGCGAGCTGACTGAACAAGGAGACGACAGATGGAACTCGGTGTCGCGTTTTCGAGTGAAGAGTTGGGCCCGACCGACATCGTGCGGTACGCCGCGCTCGCCGAAGAACTCGGGTTCACGACCGGATGGGTGAGTGACCATTTCCATCCCTGGATCGATGCCCAAGGCAGCTCGCCGTTCGTATGGGCGGTACTCGGTGGCATCGCGCAGGCCACCGAGAAAATGCGCTTCGGCACCGGCGTGACATGTCCCACCGTACGGATCCATCCGGCCGTCCTCGCGCAGGCGACGGCGACCGCGCAATGCATGTTCGAAGGCCGGTTCTGGTTCGGCGTCGGCAGCGGCGAAGCACTGAACGAACACATCCTCGGAACGAAGTGGCCCGAAGCCACGGTGCGCTTGGCGATGCTCGAAGAGGCGATCGAAGTCATCCGCGCGCTCTGGCAGGGTGGACAGTGCAGCCACTACGGGAAGTACTTCACCGTCGAGAACGCGCGGCTCTACACGTTGCCGGATCAACTCCCACCGATCATCGTTTCGGCATTCGGCGACGCTTCGACAGCGCTTGCCGCACGTGTTGGTGACGGGCTCGTCAGTACCAAGCCGGACGGTTCGCTGCTCCGCGCCTACGACGACGCTGCGGGACGAGGACCGAAACTCGCACAGGTGAAGGTCGTCTGGGACGACTCCGTGCGTTCTGCCGAGGACCTCGCGTACCGGCTCTGGCCGACCTCCGGCCTCGAAGGTGAGCTCAGTCAGCTACTGCCGACCCCGGCGCACTTCGAGCAGGCGGTGGCACCCCTTCACCGATCGGACGTGATCGACGCGTTCCCGTGCGGACCCGACCCGGAGAAGCACATCGACGCGATCAACCGCTACCGCGACGCGGGATACGACGAGGTCTACGTCACGCAGGTCGGACCGAATCAGGAAGGATTTCTCCGCTTCTACGAACGCGAGATCCTTCCCGCGTTCCGCAAGCAGCGCGCTTCGTCGAACGCCTCCTAGCCACCGCGTGGCCGAGGGACCGTGATCCGATCACGGTCCGAACTTCGTGGATTGGTGCGGCACACCATCGGGTATCCGAGACGCCGGTGGTCGACCCCGGCGACCCCGACAGACGAAATGCCCCCGGCCGGCGATCCGCCCCGGGGGCATTTCGCGCAACAACCCATCTTCGACCCGCAAGGTCGACGCGCAGTCCGACAAGAATCGACACAACGACATCGACGAGCGACGGCGCCCGTGCGGCGCGCGCGTTGCATGACGGCGCAAGTCGGGCACGTCGTCCGATGTTGGTAACTATCTCGCCGCGTTCGACGAATAAATACTGCACGCGCGCACGCAAGACACGCTCGGCGCGCGATGCTCCATGACTTCTTCGTCGGGGGGCTCCACCAGTGTCTTGTTCTTTTGCCGCGCGCGTCGCCGCTGCGGCATTGACCGTGCTCGTTCCCTCGCTGTTCGTGGCCTCGACCGCCAACGCGGCAAACGCACCTCGACCCAGCAGTCGCACAGACGTTTCTCATGTCGCGAAGCGCAAGCTCGCGGCGCGAAGGCTCGCGGAGCAGAAGCTCGCGGAGCAGAAGCTCGCGAAGCAGAAGCTCGCCAAGCAGAAGCTCGCGAAGCAGAAGCTCGCGGGGCGGAAGCTCGCGGAGCGGAAGCTCGCGAAGCGGAAGCCCGCGGCGCGGATCGTTTCGACGTCGCCGGTGACGCTGCGCCGTTCCGCGGTCGGCGTCGCGGCCCAGCCATCAGGTCACGGGTACTGGGTTGTCGGGCTGGACGGCGGCGTATTCGCGCATACCGGCGCCGCGTTCTACGGCTCGGGCGCGGCGCATCACATCAACTCTCCGGTGCGCGGCGTTGCGGCGACGCCGACGGGGCGCGGTTATTGGCTCGTCGCCTCCGACGGTGGGGTATTCGCTTACGGCGACGCGCGGTTCCACGGCTCCGGCACGACACGCCACCTCAACTCACCGATCACCGACGTCGCCGCGACACCGACCGGCCGCGGTTATTGGCTCGTCGCCGCCGACGGCGGGGTCTTCGCATACGGCGACGCGCGGTTCCGCGGCTCCGGTGCAGCACGCCACTTTAATTCTCCGATCACGGGTGTTGCGGCGACGCCGACGGGGCGGGGCTATTGGCTCGTCGCCTCCGACGGTGGCGTCTTCGCTTACGGCGACGCCCGGTTCCACGGCTCCGGCACAACACACCAGTTCAACTCGTCGGTCGCGGATATTGCGGCGTCGTCAACCGGCCGCGGTTATTGGCTCGTGGGGTCCAACGGCAGCTCGGCTTCGTTCGGCGACGCGCGTGCGGAGAAGGTCGCCGACCTCTCGATCAGTCAGGCGCGGCCGGACTCCGGCGGCAACTCGTACCCGCACAATTCGACGGGCTATGACGTCTCCTGGCCACAGTGTGGTCGCTCGCTTCCGGCTGGGCCCGACACCTTCGTCGTCGTCGGCGTCAACAACGGTCACATGTACTCAATCAATCCCTGCGTGAAGGAACAGGCGGCCTGGGCCGGTGCGGCACTGAGTCTTTACGTGAATGTCGACGGTTTGCCCGAGGACGCGACGAGCGGACTCACCGGACCGGGCGGGACGTGCGCGGTGAGCGACACACGTTGTCGTTCTTACAACTACGGGCGGAACGCCGTCACCTACGACGTGGCGTACGCCAAGGCGTTGGGAATCAGCTCGTCGATCTGGTGGCTGGATGTCGAGTTGGAACCGATCTGGCGCAGCGCCGATCCGGCTTCGAATTCGGACGTGATCAGAGGCGTCATCGACGGTCTCCGATTGCGCGGCCACCGCGTCGGCATCTATTCGACGAACTACCAATGGGGCGTGATCACCGGCGGCTACAACCCCGGCACGCCGACATGGGTTGCGGGTGCGAAGAGCCTCGACGAAGCGAAGACGTTCTGCGCGCCTCGGTACGAGTTCGGCGGCGGCAGGACATTCATCGCCCAGTGGACGACGGACATCGACCACAACGTCGCCTGCTGAGCTCTCTCGGAAACGAGATGTCGACCCGGCGATCAGTGTGAGCGACCACTGGTGTCGCTCGATGATCGTGCGATCTCAGTGCTCGCGGCTGAGGCGGCGGTTCATCGCGTCGAGCGCGGCGCGAGCCGCGGCGTCGATGAGGCTCGAGCCCGACGCCAATCCGTAGTGCAGTGACGACCGGGTGTCGACTCCTTCGAGCGCGACTGCGACGACCACCTGGTCGTCGGCGCCGGGTTCGGTCTCGTCGAGCACGCGCGCCCACACGAGACGGGGATGGACGCCCGTGCCCAGATCGCGGACCGCGTCGATCGTCGCCTCGGCTGCGCCCGCGATGCCGAGGCTGACCGGCGCGCGGCCGATTGTGCGCTTGCCGTCGAGGACGAGGTGTACTTCGAGCTCGTCGGTGTCGGGGAACGCGAGCACCGCGAGCAGGCGCGTGCGGTTCGTGACACTCGCGTGCGTGTCCGTCGGAGTCTCGGCGTCGTCTGGCTCGGCCGTCTCCGGGGCCGCGGGATCGGCCGCAACCGGTTCGCCGACCTCGGGCGCGACGACGGGGCTGACCGGCGGCAGGGTGCGCCAGCGCACCACCTCGACGGTGACCGGACGATCGGAGTGCCGCGCGGCGATGCGCGACGCCGATATCGGTACCGGCTGGTCGGTGCGGTCGGAGCGGTTGATGCGCTCGGTCTGGTCCGCGACATGCAACTGCACGAGAAGGATGTCGTCGAGATCTTGGAAGCCGGCGGCGCGCACGCCGGGCAGCTTGCGGAGTTCGAGCTCGAGGTCGTCGACCGACCACACCGTCTCGCTGCGAGTCGCCCGGCTCACCGGCCGACCTGCTTCGCCTGTTTCGCTTCGTACAGACGGGTGTCGGCAAGTTGCACGAGCTTGTCGAACTCTGTTGCTTCGATCGGGCATTGCGCGACACCGAACGAGAAGGCCGGGCACGCGGTCTCGATGCCTTCGGCGCGACGCACGCGATCGAGCAGCGCGGGCACGAGGTCGGCTTCGGTGTTCGGCAGGATCATCGCGAACTCGTCGCCGCCGATACGGCCCGCGTTGTCGCCGAAACGCAACGTGCGACGGAAGCGCTCTCCGAGATCGCGCAGTGCGGCGTCGCCCGCTTGGTGCCCTTGCTCGTCGTTGATGTTCTTGAAGTGATCGAGGTCGAGCAACACCAGGGTGAACGGCCACTCGTAGCGAGTGCTGCGCGCGATCGCCATCTCGAGCAGTCGGTCGAAGCTGCGGCGGTCGTACAAGCCGGTGAGCGCGTCGTGCCACGCGTCATAACGCAGCACGTCGAGCCGGAGCGCGAGGACGCAGAGCGTCAGCATGAGCGAGCGGTCGAAGTTGTGGTCGTCGAGCGCGGGGCGGGTGTACAGACCGGGCGGAGAGACGAGCAGCTCCTCGTCGTCGGCGCCCAGTGGACGCCGCCCGGCGCAAAAGACCTGTTGGCCGAGGCTCGCTTCCTCGATCACCACTGCCGCGTCGTCGAGGTCGAACTGCTCCACGAGCGAGTCGAGCGCTTTGTAGATAAGCGCGATGCCGGACTCGCTGGTCGCCACCGAAGCGGCGAAATCCTCGCCGAGTGCGTTCATCCGCTTGACCCCACTCGCGGCGTCCTCGCCGACCGGTGGTGAGTTCGTCGCGCGCTGCTCGGGGCCGGGAATGAGCGCCCCGAGTCCGCGAGCGACACCCGACTGTTGCGACAACTCCGCCCTCCTTGGCCCATCGCAACGGCCCCCCGACCTTGTGGTGCGCCGCCCCCTTCGAATCCTGCTTCCTTGCACACGCAGCATAGTGAGGTGCGCGCCTCGCGTGAAAATGGAACAAGGTGCGTACCGGGCGGCAATGTACGATTCGCTCACCCCGAGCGATTGTCGTGCCAATCTCCGTGATCTCGTCCCCATGATTCGAGACGACCTCCGTATGGCGCTGGGTCGCGCGCTCGAGCGCGCCGCGCTCCCCGAGCCGCCCCGTGGTATCGGGCTCGATCCCGCCCGGAGCCGTGATCACGGCGACTGGGCGTCGAACGTGGCACTGCAGCTCAAGAGCGTCGTCGACGCGCCGCCCCGGGAGATCGCGGAGCGCATCAAGAGCGCGCTCGAGGCCGAAGGTGTCGCGCATCTGGCCAAGGTCGAGATCGCGGGCCCGGGCTTCCTGAATCTGTTCCTCGCGCCCTCGTGGTTGCACGATGTGGTGCGCGACGTCGTGGGCGCGGGAGCTGCGTACGGGCGTTCGGATGTGCTCCACGGCAGGCGGATCAACCTCGAATTCGTGTCGGCGAACCCCACCGGGCCGCTGCACGCCGGTGGCGGTCGTTGGGTTGCCGTCGGCGACGCGATCGCGAATCTCCTCGCCGCCCAGGGCGCGGAGGTTCACCGCGAGTACTACCTCAACGACGCGGGCGCGCAACTCGACTACTTCCGCGATTCGCTCTACGCGCGCTACCGCGGCGAGGACCCTCCGGAAGACGGTTACCACGGCCAGTATCTCGTCGAGATGGCGGCGCAGCTCCACGCCGACCTCGGTGACGACGTCACGCCGGAAGCCGCGTGCGAGTGGGGTTACGGCCAGGTGGTCGCGAGTCTGCACGACGACCTCGCACGCGTCGGTGTGCACTTCGACACGTGGTTCTCCGAACGCACGTTGCACGAGCGGGGCGAAGTCGCCGACGTTCTCGCGCAACTCACGGAGAAGGGTTTCGTCTACGACAGCGACGGCGCCCGCTGGTTTCGCTCGACCGACTTCGGCGATCAGCGCGATCGCGTCCTGGTGCGCAGTGACGGCACCACCACGTACCTGTGCAACGACTTCGCGTATCACCGCGACAAGTTCGCGCGCGGCTTCACGCACCTGATCGACATCTGGGGAGCCGACCATCACGGTCAGGTGAAGTCGCTGCAGGCCGGTATGGAGGCGCTCGGTTTCGAGCACGGCGAACCGGAGATCATCCTCGGGCAGTTCGTCAAGGTGATGAAGGACGGCCGCGAAGTCCGCATGTCGAAGCGCACCGGCAACATCGTGGCGCTCGCCGATATCCTCGACGAGGTCGACCCCGACGTCGCGCGCATGACGTTTCTGCTCCAAGGCATCGACACCGCGCAGACCATCGACCTCGACGTCGTGACCGAGCAGTCGCGCGAGAACCCCGTGTACTACGTGCAGTACGCGCACGCTCGCATCGCGTCGATCGGTCGCAAGGCCGAGGCGGCCGGCGTAGCGCGCGAGCCGCTCGCCGGCGTCGACCTCTCCTTGCTCGTCCACGAGCGTGAAGACGAGCTGATGCGCGCGCTGGCGAACTACCCCGACGCGCTGCACGAGGCGGCCGAAGTGCGTGCTCCGCAGAAGGTGAGCACGTGGGTGCGCGACTTCGCGAGCGAGTTCCACGGCTTCTACCGTGATTGCAAGGTGCTGTCCGACGATCCCGAGCTCACGCAGGCCCGGCTCTGGCTCACCGAGGCCTGCGCGATCGGGCTGGCCAACGCGCTCGCGGTGCTCGGCGTGAATGCTCCCGACGAGATGACGCGACTCGAGCGCGACGACGAGGACGACGAGTTCCCGCCGCATCTTTCGGCAGGTAAAGAGTGAACGCGTTCGATCTCTCGCTGCTTCCGTCGTCGGCGACGGTTGCCGCCGACGGCCGGGTCGCGATCGCGGGTGTCGATCTCGAATCGCTGGCCGAGCGCTTCGGAACCCCACTGTTCGTCTACGACGAGGCCGACATCCGGAAACGATGCCACGCGTACCGCACCGCATTCGGCGAAGGTGTCGCGTACGCGAGCAAGGCGTTCCTGTGTCTCGCGATGGCGCGCATCGTGCAGGAAGAGGGATTGCACCTCGATGTCGCGACGGGCGGAGAGCTGTACGTCGCGCTGACCGCCGGGTTCCCGGCCGATCGCATCGTCTTCCACGGCAACAACAAGTCGACCGCGGAACTGAGCACCGCGCTCGAGGCACGGGTCGGACGCATCGCAGTCGACTCCACCGACGAGCTCGACCGGTTGGAATCCCTTGTGCGCGCCGGATTACCGGCTCCACGCGTGCACATTCGGGTGACGCCGGGCGTCGAAGCGCACACGCACGAGTTCATCGAGACCGGCACCGAGGACTCGAAGTTCGGATTCGGGCTCGACAGTGGCGAGGCGCTGGCCGCGGTGCGCCGGGTTGTCGACCGGGGACTCCTGCAGTTCGCGGGCGTGCACTGCCACATCGGCTCGCAGGTATTTCGCCTCGACTCCTTCGAGCGAGCCGTCGAGAAGATGGTCGGACTCGTGCGCTCGATCGAAGAGGAGACGGGCGCCACCGTCGACGAGCTCAATCTCGGGGGCGGCCTCGGTGTGCGTTATCTCCCCGACGACGCGCCGCCGACTATCGAGCAATACGCGACCGCCGTACGCGATTCGGTCGGCAAGGCGCTCGCCGACGCGGGCGTGCGCTCGCGCCCTCGGCTCATGACCGAACCCGGCCGTTCGATCGTCGCGCCCGCGGGCATCACCCTGTACACGATCGGCACGATCAAGGCGATCGCCGGCGTCCGCACGTACGTCGCGGTCGACGGCGGCATGAGCGACAACCTCCGACCCGTCACCTACGGCGCGCGCTACGAAGCGTTCCTGCCGGCGCGGGCGACCGCCGATCGTTCCGCGCTGGTGACGATCGCGGGCAAGCACTGCGAGCAGGGCGACATCATCGTGCGCGACACGTTGCTGCCCGCCGATCTCGCGATCGGTGAGGTGGTTGCGACGCCGGTCACCGGCGCGTACGGGCAGGTGATGGCGTCGAACTACAACAAGGTGACACGCCCCGCGGTCGTGTTCGTGCGTGACGGACAAGCGCGGGTAGTGCTGCGCCGCGAGACCGAATCGGATCTGATCCGGCTCGACGCCGATGCCGACACCGACGCGTAAGGTGTAACTCCGAACGTCGCGTTTCCCTCGCCTTCCCCCGCTCGGCTCGTGGCCCGGGGAAGAGAATGCTCGAGAGCGATGCACGGCTGGCCGCGGCTGCGGCTACCCAGCACGGCCAGTTCACGCGCGTCCAGGCGCGCTCGGCGGGATTCAGTGCCGCCCAGATCGACCGCCGGTTGCGCGCCGCGGTGTGGAAGCGGGTGCTCCCGAGCGTCTACCGGCACGCGGCGGTGCCGGAGTCGGGCGCGGCGCGGAACTGGGCGGCAGTGTTGTGGGCCGGACCCGGTTGCGCGGTCTCGCATGCGACCGCGGCGACGATCTGGGGAATCGTTGGTCGTGCCGGCGCCCGGCCGGAGTTGATCGTGCCGCAGGCGCGCGGACTGCGCGCGGCGGGCATCGTCGTTCACCGTGTCGCCGGGATCGGCGACGAAGACGTCGTCCGTGTGCGGGGCCTGCCGATCACTTCTCCAGTGCGTACGATCATCGACCTCGCGGGTGTGCTCGACGAAGCCCACCTCGGAGTCGCCCTCGCGGCCGCCCGGGCTCGGCGTCTCGTCACTGTGCGCGCGGTACGGGTTCGGCTCGACGAGATCGGCAGCGTTGGTCGCCCCGGTTCGGCCCGGCTCCGGACGCTCCTCGCGGCAGTCGGTTCAGGGTGGGTGGACCCATCCGCAAGAATGGCCGGGTGACCGACGTCGTGAAGGTGGGATTGCTGGGCTGTGGAAACGTGGGCGCCGCGCTCGTGCGGCTGCTCGAATCCAATGCCGACCTGATCACGCAGCGTTCGGGCGTGAAGCTCGAGGTCAGCCGGATCGCCGTGCACAACGTTGCCAAGGAGCGCGACGTCGATCTCGTGCCCGGGGTGCTCACGAACGACGCCGACGCCGTCGTGAGCGATCCCTCGATCGACGTCGTGGTCGAAGTGATCGGTGGCGTCGAGCCGGCCCGCCGCCTCATCCTGACCGCGTTGAAGTCGGGGAAGCCCGTCGTCACCGCGAACAAGGAGCTGCTCGCGAACTTCGGCGAAGAGCTGTTCGACGCGGCGGAGACCGCCGGCGTCGACCTGTTGTTCGAGGCGTCGGTCGCCGGTGGCATCCCGCTCATGCGCCCGCTGCGCGAGTCGCTCGCCGGCGAACGCATCACGCGCGTGATGGGCATCGTGAACGGCACGACGAACTACGTGCTGACGCAGATGACCGAAGCGGGCTCGAGTTTTGCCGAGGCGGTCGCCGAAGCGCAGGAGCTCGGCTACGCGGAGCGCGATCCCACGGCCGACGTCGAAGGTGTCGACGCGGCCGCGAAGGCCGCGATCATCGCCAGCATCGCCTTCGGCGCGCGCATCGTTGCCGGCGACGTCTACCGCGAAGGCATCACCAAGATCACCGCCGACGACATCGCGGCGGCCAAGGAGCTCGGCTACGTGGTGAAGCTGCTCGCCGTCGCCGAGGAGAACGCCGCCGGCGTCGGCGCGCGGGTACATCCGGCGATGGTCCCTATCGACCACCCGCTCGCGTCCGTACGCGGGTCGTACAACGCGGTGTTTATCGAAGGCGAAGCCGTCGGCCAGCTGATGCTGCTCGGTCGCGGGGCGGGCGGTGGTCCTACTGCCAGCGCGGTGCTCGGTGACCTGATCGATGCGGCCAAGAACGTCCGCGCCGGCGCGCGCGGCGCGACCATCGGCGACCTCGTCCGCAAGCCGATCCGCCCGATCGACGAGACCGCATCGCAGTTCTACGTCTCGCTCGATGTCGCCGACCAGCCCGGCGTGCTGGCCACGATTGCCGGCGTGTTCGGCAACCACGAGGTTTCGATCCAGTCGATGCAGCAGAAGGGCCAAGGCGCGGGCGCCCGCCTGATCTTTGTCACGCACCTCGCGAGAGAGGCGGCCTTGACCGCGACGATCCACGAAGTCCGCGAGCTCGACGTCGTCGGCCGCATCGGATCCGTGCTGCGCGTCGTCGGAGGCGAGGAATGACCGCCAAACGATGGTCGGGGATCATCGAGGCGTACCGCGACCGCCTTCCCGTCACCGACAAGACCCCCGTCGTCACGTTGTGCGAGGGCAACACGCCGCTCGTCGACGCGCCGCGCCTCTCCGACACCGTCGGCGCGCGCGTGATGCTGAAAGTAGAAGGCGCGAACCCCACGGGATCGTTCAAGGACCGCGGGATGACGATGGCGATCTCCAAGGCGGCCGAAGACGGCGCGAAGGTCGTCGTCTGCGCGTCGACCGGGAACACTTCGGCGAGCGCGGCCGCGTACGCTGCCCGGGCCGAGATGCTCGCGGCGGTGATCATCCCCGACGGCCACGTCGCGTTGGGCAAGCTCGCCCAGGCGTTGATCCACGGCGCGAAGGTCGTCTCGATCCGCGGCAGCTTCGACGACGCGTTGCGAGTCGTGCGCGAGCTGGGGGAGCGCGGTGGTGTCACGATCGTCAACTCCATCAACCCGTTCCGGATCGAGGGTCAGAAGACCGCCGCCTTCGAAATCTGCGACGCCCTCGGTGCGGCGCCCGACGTGCACTGCATTCCCGTGGGCAACGCCGGCAACATCACCGCGTACTGGAAGGGCTACGGCGAGTACGCGCGCGACGGTGTCGTGACGAAGGTTCCGCGCATGCTCGGCTGGCAGGCCGCCGGCTCGGCGCCGTTGGTCATCGGGGAGCCTGTTGCCCACCCGGAGACCATCGCAACTGCGATCCGGATCGGCAATCCGGCGAGTTGGGACAGTGCGATCGCGGCGCGCGACGAGTCGGGCGGCCACATCGGGTCGGTCACCGACGCCCAGATACTCGAGGCGTATCGGATGCTTGCGTCCCAAGAAGGTGTGTTCGTCGAACCTGCGTCGGCGGCATCGGTCGCCGGGTTGTTGCAGGCGGCCGCGACCGGATTGGTCGATCGGGGTGAGACGATTGTCTGTACCGTCACCGGTCACGGATTGAAAGACCCGAACCGGGCGATCGCCCAGATCGACGCGCGACCTGCCGTCGACCCCTCCGTCGACGTGGTGTTGGAAGAGCTCGGACTCTGAGAGCCAGGATGTGATCGGCATGACACCGAAGCGATGGATCGCTCTGCTCAGCGTGCTCGGCATCCTTATTGCGGCCGCACTCACGACCGCGGCCGTGATGAATCGCAGCGACGGTCGTTCTTCCGAGGACTCGCCGCTGCTCGTCGCTCCTACGACGACGAAGCCGATCGTGCGGTCGACGACCACGCATACGGCGACGACGGTCGATCTCGCCAAGCTGCCGCACCCGGACGCACCCCCGGCCGATCCCTACGCGGCGACGCCGATCGTGCAGATCGGCAGCATCCAGATCCCGAAGATCGGTCTGCTCCACGCAGTGTTCGAAGGCATCACGCTGACCGTGATCGATCACGGGCCGGGGCACTGGCCCGGATCCGCGCTGCCGTGCCAGGCGGGCAACGCTGTGTTCCCCGGGCACCGCGTGACGCACTCCCATCCGTTCTTGAATCTCGACCTCCTTTCTCCGGGAGACCAGATCGTGTTCCACATGCCGGGGCACGACTGCGTCTACAAAGTCACGGGAACACAGATCGTGCAGCCTTCGGCTCTCTACGTGACGAATCCGAGTCCTACGCCGACAGTGACGCTGATCGCGTGCCACCCCAAGCACAGCGCGGCGCAGCGCATCGTCGTCACCGGTGAGCTCATCGCCGACATTCCCGTCAAGGCGTAAAGTCCGGCCCCACGGCCGAGAGAAGGTGCACATGAGCAATCCCGTCGCGTTGATCACCGGCGCATCCGTCGGCATCGGTGAGCAATTCTCTCGTCAGCTCGCAGATCGCGGGCACGACGTCGTGCTCGTCGCCCGCGACTCGGCGCGCCTCGAGGCGCTCGCCAAGGAGATCGAGGCGAACAACGGCGTAAAGGCAGAGGTGCTCGCGGCCGACCTCACCGATCCTTCGCAACTTGCCACCGTCGAGGCACGCGTTCGCAGCGTCGACCTACTCGTGAACAACGCCGGCTTCGGCACATTCGGTTCGTTTCACACGCTCGACGTCGACGCCGAGACCCGAGAGATCAACCTGAACGTGATCGCACTGGTCCGGCTCACGCACGCGGCCGCGGCCGCGATGGCCGAGCGCGGCCGCGGCGGCATCCTCAATGTCTCGTCGCTCGCGGGCTTCCAGCCGGGCCCGTCGAACGCGACCTATAGCGCGACGAAGGCGTTCGTGACGTCGTTCACCGAGGCGGTCCACGAGGAGATGAAAGGCACGGGCGTGTCGGTCTGCGCGCTGTGTCCGGGATTCACGCGCACCGAATTCCAGGTGCGCGCCAATGCGCCGGCGGGCGACGTGCCGGGATTCATGTGGCAGGAGGCGCCCGAGGTCGCGCGCGCCGGCCTCGACGGGCTCGCCAAGAACCGGGCGGTCGTCATCCCCGGCACCACCAACAAGGTCCTCGGCAATCTTTCGGCGGTCACACCGCACGCGATCACGCGCCGCCTCGGCGCGGCCGTGTTGCGGCGCGCCACCCACTAGCGCCGGGGCTGAACGGCTCAGGCCGCGGTGATCCGGAAGACGGTTCCCGCGCGCGCCACCGCGTAGAGCTCGCCGTCGGGGTCTTCTCCGAATGTCGTCAGCGCCGGGACTTTCGGTCCGAGGTCGCGTTGGGCCACGACGCGTCCGCCCGACGCGACGACACCGACGAGATTCGTGCGACAGTCGTCGCCGAAGACGTAGACGCCGTCGAGGCCGGGGATCGCGCGTCCGCGGTACACGTAGCCGCCGACGACCGCGCAGTTGCCCGCGGCGTGCGTCGTCTCGAGTAGCGGATCACGCGTCGCGCTCGCGGCCGAGCCACGGAACGCGTGGAAGCCCTCGCGCGCGCTCCAACCCCAGTTGATCCCCTTCTCGCCCGCGCCGGCGTAGTCGATCTCCTCGTACGCGTTCTGACCGACGTCGCCGATCCACACCGCGCCGGTCGTGCGATCGAACGAGAAGCGCCACGGGTTCCGCAGGCCCCACATCCATGTCTCCGGACGCGCACCCGCCTTACCGACGAACGGGTTGTCCGCGGGGATCGTGTACGGCGCGCTGCCCGCCGCGTTGGGGTTGATGCGGAGGATCTTCGACAGCAGCGAGCTCTGGTTCTGGCCGACGTGGTTCGGATCGTCCTCGCTTCCGCCGTCGCCGAGCCCGATATAGAGCATCCCGTCGGGCCCGGTGACGACCTCGCCGCCCTTGTGGTTCGAGTACGGCTGTTGCACGACGAGGAGCGGGCGGCGGGTCGACGGATCGGCGATCTCGCCCTTCATCGTGTACTCGTCGACGTGCGTGTCGTCGTTGCGATCGGTGTAGTCGACGTACAGCTTCGTGCCGTCGGGCGAGAACGTGATGCCGAGCAGCCCTTCCTCGTTGCCGTGCGACAGCGGACCGACGCTGACGACCGGCGCGGCTGTGAGCACGCCGTTCGCGTCGACCCGGCGCACGCGTCCGCTCTGCTCGGCGACGAACATGTTCTTGTCGTGGGCGCGCCACGCGAGTGCGATCGGGCTGTCGAGGCCCGACACCACGGGCGTGAGCGCGACGCGCACGTTCGCAAGATCGGGACGAGGCGGTCGACGCGTGGTCGTGGTTGTGGCCCGCGGCTTCGGTGTCGACGTGGCGGTGGACGCCCGGCTCGTCGGCGGTACCGGGTTGGCGTTCTGCGACTTGGCCGACCCGCCGCTGCACGCAGTCCCGGCGCTGCAAGCCGTGATCACCAGCGCACCGACGAGTACGAACGGACGACGCACGCCGGGGAGGTTACGCGGACTCGCCCCCGTATGATGCGCGGCGATGAAGTACGTCGTGTTCGTTCCCGATGGTTGTGCCGACGTGTCGTTGCCCGAGCTCGGCGGCCGCACACCACTCGAAGCCGCGCGCATGCCTCGCCTCGCGGCGCTCGCGGCGAACGCGGAAGTCGGGCGCGCCGCCGTGATTCCGCCCGGTCTTCCGCCCGGCAGCGACGTGGGCAACATGTCGATCCTCGGCTTCGATCCCGCCCGGTATCACACCGGTCGCGCGCCGATCGAGGCCGCGGCCATGGGCGTCGAGCTGAAACCCGGCGAGGTCGCGTTCCGGTGCAACCTCGTCACGCTCTCCGACGACGACGCGCCGATCATGGTCGACTTCGCAGCCGGTCATCCCACGAACGAGCAGAGTCATGCGATCGTCGCCGCGCTCGACGCGGCGTTGGGCAACGGTCGCGACGGCGTGCGCTTCCATCCCGGTGTCGAGTATCGCCATCTGCTCGTCGTGCCGAGCGCGTGGACCGACGCGGAATGCACTCCTCCGCACGACCTCACCGGTCGGCGCGCGGTGTTCCCGAGCGGCCCTTCGGCCCCCTTGTTGAACGCGCTGATGGACGCGTCGCGGTCCGTCGTGCGCGCGGCGGCCGGCCCGGTCGGCTCGAGCGCCACCCAGATCTGGTTGTGGGGACAAGGCGTGAAACCGGCGCTGCCATCGTTCGTATCGACGTATGGCGTCGACGGGCGCATGACCTCGGCCGTCGATCTCGTGCAGGGCCTCGGGGTGCTGACCGGTATCGAGGTGGTCGACGTTCCCGGCGCGACCGCCGGTTTCGACAACGACTACGACGCGCAGGCGCAGGCGTGCATTCGCTCGCTCGCCGATCGCGACCTCTTCGTTCTGCATATCGAGGCGACCGACGAGGCGGGCCACCAGGGCCGCTCCGACATCAAGGTCGACGCGCTCGAACGGTGGGACACAGACGTGATCGGTCCCGTCGTCGACGCGCTCGACGCGGCCGGCGAGCCGTATCGGATCCTGCTCATGCCCGACCACGCGACCCCCTGCAACACGATGACGCACAGCGCCGAGCCCGTTCCGTATCTGCTCTACGACTCGACGCTCGCTCGATCGGTCGGCGCGGGGGCGGGCCGGAGCTACACCGAGCCCGCGACCGAAGATTGCGCGCCCGTGCCCGGTCATTCGCTGATGGCCCGGCTCGTGGAAGCCGTCGTCGAGGCCTGAAACTCGAACCCTTCAGGAATCGATCAAATCGGCCGAGTGTTCGATTGGGAGACTGCACCCGACAGATCCCAGGGGTATAGGGTGTCTTCGATCCCTCGAGACCTCGACCCGAGAACGTTTCTCGGCGGTGGGGGCCGGGTCACTTCACTTTCTTCCGTGCTCAGCGCGCTCGGTGAGATCGTGCAGGACCCTCCGAGGGTTTCGTCAGCCGCCGCACTTCTTCCGCGTCGGCGCTTGGAAACAGATCACACGATCACACTCCGGTCGCTGTAGGCAGAGCCGCAGCCGGTCGGTAGGAGCAGGACATGAGTGAGACCTTCGACCGTTCGCAACTGGACGGGAAGGATCGCGAACAGCTCTCGGAGATTGCCTCCGCGGTCGGCGTCAAAGGCACGAGCCGGATGCGCAAGGCCGATCTCGTCGACGCGATCGTGACCGCCACGAGCGGCTCGAGCGCGTCGAACGGCGCGGAGCGGTCGACGCCCCGCAAGGTGCGATCGACCCGAGGCGGGGTCGACGACCTCTCGTCGATCGCCGACGAGGAGAACGCGCTCGCCGGCGGCACCGACGCAGGCGACGACATGGCGCTCATCCGGCCCGGGCGTCGTTCGCCGACCGGCGCCGCGAGCGACACCAACGGCCACGACCCCGACGCCTCCGCGTCGAACGGCCGCGGGACCGTCGCCGCCCATTCCGACACCGACACCGACACAGACTCCGACACCGACGCCGACACCGATGTCGACTCCGATTCCGGCGGCGGTGACCGTTCGCAGTCGGGTCAGCAGTGGCGCGACGACGACGGCTCGGCGAACAAGCGCCGTCGCCGCCGGCGTGGTCGCGACCGTGAGCGGGGTCCCGCCGACGGCCGCGTCGAACGCGACGGTCGGCCTGATCGCCCCGATCGCCCCGATCGCCCCGAGCGCGTCGGAAGCGGCGACGAGTACACCGGCGACCTGATCGAGATCGAGGGACTGCTCGATCTGCGCGACGAGGGCTACGGGTTCCTGCGCGCGTCGGGCTATCTCGCCGGGCGCAACGACGCGTACGTCTCGGCGTCCCAGGTTCGGCGGTTCGGCTTGCGTAAGGGCGACCACGTGAAGGGCGCGACCCGCCCGCCCGCGAGCAGCGAGAAGTACCCCGCGCTCGTGCGCGTCGATCTCGTCAACGACGTCAGCGTCGACGAGGCCCGGCACCGCGTTCGCTTCGAGGACCTCACACCGTTGTTCCCCGACTCGCGGCTCAAGCTCGAGTTGGCCGACAACCCTGCCGAGATCACCGGCCGCATCATCGATCTCATCGCACCGATCGGCAAGGGTCAGCGCGGCATGATCGTGTCACCGCCCAAGGCGGGCAAGACCACGATCATCAAGCAGATCGTCTATTCGATCGAGCGCAACAACCCCGAGTGCCATGTCATCGTGCTGCTCGTCGACGAACGGCCCGAGGAAGTCACCGACATGCGCCGGCACGTGTTGCGCGCCGACGTCGTCGCCTCCACCTTCGACCGGCCCTCCGACGAGCACTGCCACATCGCCGAGCTCACGATCGAGCGGGCCAAACGCCTCGTCGAGTGCGGCAAGGACGTCGTCATCATTCTCGACGGCATCACGCGTCTCGCCCGTGCCTACAACCTCGCCGCTCCGGCGTCGGGGCGCATCATGTCGGGCGGCATCGACGCGGGCGCCCTCTACCCGCCGAAGAAGTTCTTCGGTGCGGCGCGCAACGTCGAAGAGGGGGGCTCGCTCACGATCCTCGCCACCGCCCTCGTCGAGACGAACTCCAAGATGGACGAGCACATCTTCGAGGAGTTCAAGGGCACCGGGAACATGGAGCTGCGCCTCGATCGTCGTACAGCCGACCGCCGCATCTACCCGGCCATCGACGTGGAACAGTCGAGCACCCGCCACGAAGAGCTGCTGTTCGATCGCACCGACCTGCAGCAGATCTGGAAGCTCCGGCGGGTGCTGGGTGCACTCGAAGGCGGCTCGGGACTCGAGCTGCTGATCGACAAGCTCCGGAGCACGAAGAGCAATACGCAGTTCCTCATGGAGATCGCGAAGGCCCCGACGGGAATGGGAACCTGATCTCACCGGTTGAGGACATCCCGACCTGGGCCCCGACGGTTTCGGCCCCTAGACTGGACGACATCATGAAGACCGACATCCATCCCGAATACGTCGAATGCCGGGTCCACTGTTCCTGCGGGAACGAGTTCGTGACCCGCTCGACCGCATCCGAGCTGCGCGCCGAGCTGTGCTCGGA
>DASYJT010000009.1:0-3184 GCA_035996165.1 Acidimicrobiia bacterium | reverse complement strand
ATCGCGCGCACGCAGTCGTTCGGAATCGTCCGCCCCGGTAACGCGCCCGAGCTGACCAGCCGCTTTGGTTCTTCAGAGGTCGCCGAGGTTCGCTTCAGCCGAATTTGCAAGCAGGGGGTCGTGGGTTCGAGTCCCATCGTCTCCACCGCAAGGAGTGCAAGTCGGGGCTCAGTGCAGGCGGTATTTTCGCTGTTCGTCCTCGAGGGCACTTTGAAGATGTGGTGACGGAGCGGAGAGGAAGACCTCGGCGTCGAGGCGGATCGCTGCCGCCAGAGCCTCCGTCGCAAGAATGTTGAGAGAGTGCCGCAGCCGTAGCCGGCCAATGTCGGGAGCGAGCTCGCGGAGACTGATGAGCGCGATGTCATCGGGGAGTTCGAGGACCGCGGAGACCGCGCGGTCGCGGAGATCGGCGGGGAGGTCAGCGAACGGTCCCGACAGCACGCCGGGTCGATCGTTGGCACCCAGCACGGCTTGGCAGAGTCTGACGTACCAGTAGCCCGTCGTCGCGAGGTCGAAACGTCGCAGCGCCCGCGGTGTACTTCCCCGGAGCACTGCGCTGAGTACCTGGTCATCGATGAGCGCGACGCTCACTCGTCTGCGAGTTCGGGATCGCCGAAGCCTTCCGAGGCCCGCTGCCAGTCGTCGGCGGTGACCGCGCTCAGCAGTTGGCGTCGGAGTCGCTTCACTCCGCCCGGAACGATGATCACCGCATCGCCCAAGTCGAGGTAGCCCACCTCACCGCCCTCGCCGAGGCTCCAACGTCGCCGGGTCGCCGAAGGCAGGCTCATCTGTCCTCGCGACGAAACTCGTAGGTCACCCGAAGTTGCCATGGTGTCATCCTACAAGGTGATCGACCGGCACGCCTTGTAAGCCTCCGGGCGGAATCCGGTCGCTCGTCGACAGCTGCGCGAATTCGTTCAGCCGATGACGCGGAGCTGAGCGGGACTGCTGGGAGCAGCGGTGCTTTCGGCGAGGGCGGCGGCGGTGGCATCGTCGGCGGGCAGCCAGGTGACGAGCCGTTGCTCGTCGACATCGTCGGGGAGGAGCAGTACCTCATAGTTGAGGAGCAGCCGGCCGAGATCCGGGTGCACGACACGTGTCGTACCTCGACGTTTATCGCTGGTCGGGAAGCTTGACCAGCGTTCAACGAAGGCCGGCGCGGCGCCCAGCTCGTCGATCAACGCGGTGAAGTCGTCGTCGTCTTCCCAACGGGCAGCGGCGGCGCGCAAGCGACCGACCTGCTCGTCGGCCGCCGCGATCCAATCGGGATAGACCGTTCGCGCGCGCGGGTGCAGGAACACGAAGCGAGCCAAGTTCGGTGTCGCATCGTCGAGCAACCCGAGCGGACCGACGAGGTGCCCCCACGCGCCGTTCCACGCGAGCACGTCGTTGAGAGGACCGGCCACGAACGCGGGCGTCGTGCCGAGCCGCCCCAGAAGGGCGGTCACTGTCGGCGCCACCGCGCGGGCCAGCGGACGGGCTGCCGGGCACAGCTCCGCGTTTTTACTCAGCATCGCCAGCGTCGCCAACTGCCGGCGTTGTTCGTCGTCGAGACGAAGCGCATCGGCCAGCGCGGCGATCACGCTCGCCGAGGGTCTCGTGTCGCGGCCCTGTTCGAGACGAACGAGGTAGTCGATGCTGATGCCGGCGAGCGTCGCGACTTCCTCTCGGCGCAGACCAGGTGTCCGCCGCCGGCCGTTGTCGGGCAGTCCGACCTCGCCCGGCTGCAGCTGATCGCGGCGAGCGCGGAGAAACTCGGCCACGGTTGTCACACCACCAGGATGCCCTACGAAACCGCGAATGTCCCTAGCCCCGCCGGTACCAGGATCGGCCCGGCCTTCTCCGGACGTCACAGTGAGCGGACGATGGCGCCATGACTACGACACCCGCAAGCACACCGACCAGCGTCTCGCTGCCCTTGACCCCCGGCCGTTGGGCAGTCGACACCAACCACTCGTCGATCGGCTTCTCCATTCGCCACCTCGGCGTCTCGAAAGTACGGGGACGTTTCACTCGATTCGAAGCCGAAGTCGTCATCGGCGAGACCCTCGACACGACAACCGTGAATGCCACCGTCGATGTCGCATCGATCGACACCGCCAACGCCGACCGCGATGCTCACGTGCTCTCGCCCGACATCATCGACGTCGCCCGGCGCCCGACCATGGTGTTCCGCTCGACGCGCGTACGGGGCGCCGGATCGGAGTATCAGGTCGACGGCGATCTGACCATCGGCGACATCACCCGTCCGATCGTGCTCGCCGTCGAGCTCGGCGGTATCGAGACATTCCCGGGCGGCCCCCGCCACGCCGGCTTCGAGGCCGCGACCGAAATCCGGCGCAAGGACTTCGGCATCGACCTCGCGTTACCTCCGGGGGTCAGTGTCGTCGCGCTCGGTGACGTGGTGAAGGTCGAGCTCGACCTCCAGCTGCTCGAGCCCACCGGCTAGTACTGTCGGCCCGTCGAAACCCGCGGAATACACCATCGTCTCGCTCGGGCCCGGGCGCGAACGTGGAGTCTCAATCGAGCGGCCCTCAATCGAGCGGCGTTGTGCGCAGTTGTTGTGCTCGTCGCGGTGCCGTTTCTCGGGGCGATCATCTCGGTCATCGGGCGCCATTGGAATCCGAGCAGCGACCAAGCGCTCGAGCTGCTCCGAATTCGTGACGTCGGCGGATCACACACCCCGTTGCTCGGTGCGTGGTCTCGCTGGGGTTGGGCACATCCGGGTCCGGCGCTGTTCTGGACGCTGACGCCCTTCTACCGAGTGCTCGACAACGACGGCGTGCTCGTCGGCGTAGGTCTCATCAACCTCACCGCGGCGATCGGCGTGGTGCTCGTCGGTTACCGACGCGGCGGATATGTCGGCGCGCTGGTCACCGGCTTCACGGTCGCGCTCGTCGTCAACGCGCTCGGTCTCGGTCTGTTGATCGAGCCATGGAACCCGTGGGTGGCGTTCCTTCCCTTCGTTCTCTATCTCGGGCTCGTTTGGTCTGTTGTCTGCGGCGACCTCGTCACACTCCCGTTCGCCGTCGGCGTGGGTTCCTTCGTGGTGCAGACCCATGTTGGCTATCTGCCGATGGTCGGTGGCCTGGGGCTTCTCGCGGTTGGTTCGGTCGCCGCCGCGACAGTGAGGACGCGAGCGACATCCCGATCCATGTTTCGACGGCCGTTGGTCTGGGCGGCC
>DASYJT010000008.1:0-7081 GCA_035996165.1 Acidimicrobiia bacterium | reverse complement strand
GGAGCTCGACGCTTCTCTCGGTCCGCCGACGCCGCCCGGACCGGAACGCCTGCCCTTCACGCCGCTCCTCAAGACGAGCCTCGAGCTCGCGGGTCGCGAGGCGCTCGGGCTCGGGCACAACTATGTCGGCTGCGAGCATCTCGTGCTCGGGCTGCTCGCGACGGAGGACGGGCTCGCGAGCAAGGTGCTGCGGCGGATGGGTGTCGACCTGCGGAGCACCAAGCGGGCGGTCGTCGCCGCGCTCTCCGGTTTCGTGCAAGCGCGTGAGATGCCCGCTGGAGCGAGCGACCCGAGTGCGACGAACAGCGCCCTCGCCGAGATCATGCGGCGCCTCGACGCCCTCGAGCGACGAATCGCGAGCTGACCAGCCTCTCTAACCGTGTGATTTGGCGAGCGTGCGCAGCTCGCCTTTCGCCACCTTGCCGCCCGATGAACGCGGCAACGCCTCGAGGACGACAAGTCGCTCCGGCCACAGTTCCTTGCCCGTACCGCGCGCGCCGAGGTGCTCGCGTAACGCATCGAGCGTGATCGGGGCGACGCCTTCGCGCATCTCGACGAACGCGCACACACGCTCGCCGAACGTCGGGTCGGCGACGGCGACCGCGCCGCACAGCGCGACGTCGGGGTGCGACGCGACTTCGTCCTCGACCTGGGTGGCGCTGATGTTCTTGCCGCCCCGGATGATGAGGTCGCTCGTGCGACCGACGACAGTGAGGTAGCCCTCGGCGTCGATCGTCGCCAGGTCGCCCATGCGCATCCACCCGTCGGCGGTGAACAGCTCGTCGTTCGCGGCCTGGTCGTCGTAGTACCCGAGGCACAATGTCGGGCCCTTGCCCGCGGGCACCCCCGGCGTTCCGGGCGCGGTGATGTCGGCGCCGGTCTCGGCGTCGAGCAGGCGCACGTGCATCTCGGGGATGATGCGCCCGGCCGTGCGCAGGCGCTTCGACTGCGGGTCGTCGGGAGTCGTGCACGACAGCGCGCCGGTCTCGTTCGAACCGTAGAACTGCAGCACATGTGCGCCGGTGCGATCCTCGAATTCCTTGGCCCGCTCGTACGGGACCATCTCGCCGCCCGTGAACATGATCCGCAGCGACGAGAGGTCGTACTCGTCGATCGCGGTGGAGTTCAGCATCATCACGAACTGCGTCGACACTGCGGCGAGCACCGTGACGCGGTAGTGCTCTATTGCCCGCAACACCGTCTTCGCGTCGAAGCGCGCGCACACCACGCACGCGGCGCCCGCGATCGCCGGCGAGAAGTGCGCGGTCCACAGGCCGAAGCCGAACGGTGCGGGGAGTACGGAGCAAAAGACGTCGTCGGCTGTGAAGCGCGCGACCCGGTCGGCGAGGTCGTGGAAGGCGAACCACCGCGCCTGGTCGTGCATGACGATCTTCGGCAACCCGGTCGTGCCCGAGGTCGAGTTCAGGAACCAGAGCTCCTCCGGCCCGATCGGTTGCTCATCGGCGGGGTCGGCGGGGTCGGTGGGGTCGGCGGGTCGCGGCGGTTCGCGCAACAACGCGCGGGCGCCGCTACGCGAGACGAGATGGTCGACCTCCCGCTCGCCGGCGCGCGCCCCGATCCCGACCGCGACGAGTCCGGCCTTCTCGCACGCGAGCATCGCCGCGTGGACGCCGGGACCGTCGGCGATCTGCAGCGCGACCCGGTCGCCGCGGTCGAACTCACCGAGCGCGGACGCCATCTGCGACGAACGCGCGTGGTATTCCGCCCACGTCATGGTCTCGCTCGACGCGGCTTCGACGAACGCGACACCATCGGGCTGTTCGAGCGCGTTGCGGGCCACGACGCCCGCGATCGTTCTTGGTACGACTGTTGCACTCACGGAAGTTGATGGCGGAACAAGTCGGCCGCGTTGCGCCACGTGATGCGCTCGGCCTCGTCGTCGGGGATGCCCTGATCGCGGAGCTGCCGCACGAGCATCGCCTGCGTGTTCGGCCACGACGAGTCGGCGTGCGGATAGTCGGACTCGACGAGCACGTGTTCGAGCCCGATGCGGTGGCGCAGCGCCATGTTCGAGTCGTCGTCGAGCGCGCAGAACCAGAAGTTGCGCCGCAGCACCTCGCTCGGTGACAGCTCTACGTCGCGCCACGTCGGGAGGTAACCGAGCTGGTACTTGTAGCAGTGGTCGAGGCGATCGATGATGCCGGCGACCCAACCGATGCCGCCCTCCGACAGACAGATCTTGATGTTGGGGAAGCGCACCGGGATCTTCGAGTAGAGCCAGTCGACCGCGCTGTACATGCCGTACGCGCCGAACAACACCGCGGGAATCTCGGGCGGTGCGTCGGCCGAGGTGGTCGGCGAGGTTCCCGACGACCCGACGTGCAGGCACAGCACCGTCTCGGTTTCCTCGCACGCCGCGAAGAGCGGGTCCCAGTAGCCGGAGTGGATCGTCGGCATGCCGAGCTTGTCCGGCGCCTCCGAGAACGTGACCGCCTTGAAGCCGCGTGCCGCGTTCCGCCGGACTTCGTCGGCCGCGACGTGAGGGTCGCGCAGGTATGCGATCTGGTTCGGGATGAATCGTCCCGGATACGCGCCGCACCACGCCTCGAGGTGCCAGTCGTTGTACGCCCGCATCGCGACGAGCGCGAGCTCGTCGTCGTCGGGCCACAACGTGAGCCGTTGCCCGACGAAACCCGGCAGGAACGACGGGAAACACAGCGACGCGGCGACGCCGTCGATGTCCATGTCGCTGACGCGCGCGCTCACGTCCCAGGCGCCCCGGCGCATCTCGTCGAAGCGGGTCGGCTCGAAGCCGTACTCGCTCGACGGACGGCCGACCACCGCGTTGAACCCGACGTTGGGCAGCACCTGCCCCTGCCAGGTCCATGCCTCCCCGCCGTCGTCGGTCGGGATGACGCGCGGTTCCTGGTCGGCGTACTTCTTCGGGAACCGACCAGTGAACGCGTCGGGCGGCTCGACCACGTGGTCGTCGACGGAGATGACGGTGTACGTGCGTTCGCGCGGTTCGGGCTCGGGCAACCAGGTGATGGTGTCGCGCCGGCCCTTCCCTCCGCCGAAGTGCTCGTTGCCCGCCAGATCGTCGAGCGACAGACCGGTCACGTGAGCACCTCGGGTTCGTCGCGCAGAAGCATCCGGACGGCGCCGTCCCAGTACGCCTGCGGCGTGTTCTGTTGCAAGGCCTGCTTGAGCGCCGGGCGCTCGTGGGCGGGCAGTTCGTCGGGGATCCGGCCGGCGACGAGCGTGTCGTAGGTGAAGCGGCAGGTGCGCTCGAACGTGGTCGCCTTGTAACACGCGGCGGCGATAGTTGGTCCCGTCACGATCGCGCCGTGGTGCGCGAGCAGGATGCCACTTGCGTCACCCACCTCCTTCGCGAGCCGTTCGCCCGCGGTCGTGCTCTCGACGCCCGCGTACTCGTCGACGAACGCGAGCTCGCCGTCGAAGATGCAGGAGTTCTGGTGCACGAGCCGCGGCAGTTCGCCCATGGTTGCGAGCAACGTGGCGAAGTAGGGGTGGTTGTGCACGACGACGGCCGCGTCGGCGCGCGCACGATGCAGCTCGGTGTGCAGGAACACCGCGGGCGTCACGTCCCACTGGCCTTCGACGATCTCGCCGTTCGCGTCGAGGCGCAAGATGTCGGAGGCGCGTACCTCTTCCCACCACAGTCCCCAGGGATTGCACAACATGCCGCCGTCGTCGGTGGCCACGGTGATGTGTCCCGAGAGGTTCTCGCGCCAGCCCTCGCGCGCCAGGATGCGCAACGCGCACGCGAGCTCCTGGCGATCGGTGAGATCGTGACCGATACCCGGTCCGGGTCGGGGCAGGCGCACGGTCATGACGGTATCCGCGAGACTCTCCGGCCGTGAAGGTGCTCGTGATCGGCGCGACCGGGGAGCTCGGCGGTGAGGTGGCTCGCCTCCTCGCGGACCGAGGTGTTCTCGTGCGTAGTTTCTCGCGGCGGCGGGCGGCGCGTTCGTCGCCGGATGGCGCCGACATCGTGTTCGGCGACCTGCGCGACCCGGATTCGCTCCGGCACGCGTGCGTCGGGGTGACGAGCATGTTCTTGGTCTCGTCGCCGACGCAGGATCAGGTCGAGCTCGAGACCAACGCGATCGACGCCGCCGAAGCGGCCGGTGTCGAACGGATCGTGAAGGTTTCGAACATCCCGATCGCGGGATTGGATACCGGGCTGCACGGCAACCATCGCGCGATCGAACGGCGACTCGCGGCGTCGAGCTGCGCGTCGACGATCTTGCAGCCCTCGTTCTTCGCGAGCGTGATCGACAAGCAGAGCGACGTTGTGGCCGGCGGTCATCTCGTGCTGCCGACCGGAAGCGGAAAGATCGCGTGGATCGAGCCGGCCGACATCGCCGCGGTCGGTGCCGAGGCGCTGGTGCGCGCGGATCTGAATGGGCCGCTGCACCTGACCGGTCCCGACGCGCTCGACGGCGACGAGGTCGCCGCCCGCCTCGGTGTGAAGCGGATCGACCTGCCCCTCGATCGTTGGCGGGAGACGGTGGTCGCGTCCGGGCTCGACCCATGGCTCGCGGACTCGACCGTGCACCTCTTCGAGGAGATCAAGGGCGGCGCGCTCGCCGAGGTGACCGACACGGTCGAACGGGTTCTCGGCCGCCCGCCGCGCCGGGTGTTCGTTCGGTAAACCCGCAACGCGACCAAGCGACCACGAGGAGCGTGCGCGCGGCGCGCACTCCTGTTACCGTCCGCGCCGCATCTACCTGTGGGGGGCTCGTATGCGTCGGTACCGCGGACTCTTGGCGCTCTTTGCCGTACTCATCCCGTCGTTCGTACCGCTCGCCACGGATCACGTGGCGGCCAGTGCGACCCCAGTACCGCGCTTGACGGTCGGCGACCTCAAAGTCGCCGAGGGCGACTCCGGCAAGATCACGGTGCGGATCCCGATCGACCTCGACATCCCGGCGCCGACGAAGGTCGTCGTGAGTTACAAGGTGACCGGTGGCAGCGCGACACCGCGCGTCGACTTCGTGGCGCCGCTGAGCGGTATCCGGACGGGCAAGGTCGCGATCGCGGCCAAGACGACCGAAGCGTTCGTGAGCGTCACGATCATCGGCGACATCGCAACGGAGACCGACGACACCGTGAACATCGACGTGACCGCCGCCGTCGGCGCGAGTGTCGCTCGTTCCCGCGGCACGTTGACGATCCAGAACGACGACGTGCCGGCGGCTGGGCTCATGAGAGCCTCCGCCGCCTCCCTGCCCGCCGCGAATCTCCCCGTCGCGAGTCTCCTCGTCTCCTCTGCGCCACGCGTGTCGATCGGTTCTCCCGTCATCTGGGAAGGCAACGCCGGTGTCCGCCACGCGTCGATACCCGTGACGCTGTCGGTGCCCGCGCCGGCACCCATCACGGTGACCTTCAAGACGCTCGGAACCGACGACCCGGCGTTCGACACCTGTAACGACTTGACCCACGTGACCGTCGGCTCCGTCACCAAGACACTCATCTTCAAGACGGGCCAGCGGTTGAACGAAGTGATGATCGGTGTCCTCGGCAACATGTCGCACGGCCCGACGATCAACTCGGTCGCCGACAGCGCTTCGGTCGTCTCGGGAGTCGCGACGATCGAGCAGCCCAACTCCGCCATCGCCATCGTCGACGACGACGGCGCGAGCGCCGCGTCGGTGCCGCCGCCGGCACCCGGGACATACCGAGTGAGTGAGGCGGCCGACGGCACCGCCCCCACCTTCTCCCGCGTGCTTTCGAACCCGAACTACGGATGTGGCTACCCGAGCTCTACCGCCGCTTCGATCAGTGCGAACGGTCGGTTCGTCGCGTTCACCTCGAATGCCGACAACCTCGTCGGCAACGACACCAACGGTTACTACGACGTCTTCGTCAAGGACACCTTTACCGGCGGTATCGAACGGGTCAGTGTCGCCGGGGACGGTTCGCAGTCCGACGGCGCGTCCTTCACCCAGTCGATCAGCGCGGATGGCCGTTACGTGGTCTTCTCGTCGGATGCCGACAACCTCGTGCCGGGCGACGACAACTCCTGGCGCGACTCGTTCGTGTACGACCGTGTAACGGGCGCCGTGCAGCGGTTGGGGAACATCCATACCGCCAACGTCGGTTCTCGCGACGGTTCGATCTCGGCCGACGGCCGCTACGTCGCGTTCACGTCGAACGCGCCACTCACCGGCGGCTGTGCAACCTGCAGCGCGGTCTTCCTGCTCGACCAGACCACGAACACGATCTCGCTGGTCTCTACCTCGGCAAGCGGCCAGATGCCGTCAGCCGGTACGCCCGCGATTTCCGGCGACGGTCGCCACGTCGCGTTCGGCGGGGTGGACATCCTCGGCCAGGGCCAGTTCTTCGTGAAGGACCTCGATACCGGCACGCTCGAAGCGGTGTCGGTCAACAACGCCGGACAACCCGGGACCGGGGTCTACGGCGGCGGAGGGAACGCGCCGGCGATCAGCAACGACGGGCAGGTCGTCGCGTTCACGGGCCAGTTCTGCAACATGGGCCTGGCGAGCCGAGCCTGCGGCACGGCAACCGGCGTCTACATCTTCGAAGTTTGGGTCCGTGACCGCGCCGCGCACTCGACGACGCTTGGCTCCGTCTCGTCCGATGGAACGCCCATCTTCGACACAACCAACAGTGCGTCGCTGTCTTCCGACGGCCGGTACGTGCTGTTCGAGACCAACGACACCTCCTTCGCGCCCGAGTGTCCGGCGACCGGCGGGCGGCACGTGTACGAGCGAGATCGCACGGCAGGCACAACGCAGCGCGTCGATCTGGTCACCTCCGCGACAACTGCGTGCGCGGCCGACACGTGGGCGCAGAGCAACGAAGCGATGAGCGCCGACGGGAGCTTCGTCGCATACACGTCTATGGTCGAGAACGTCGACGTGTCGGCCACGAACCCGGAGGCGGTCTACCTCACCCGCCTGCGGTAGCGGCGGTCGGAAGGCGTCCGAACAGCGGGTGCGCGGGTGCGTCGGTGATCTCGCGACCGAAGACGCGCGCGGCGGGATGCTGCGGCCAGCCGGGGTCGCCGGTGCGCGCGAAGGCAGCCCAGGCGGTGCGCATCGCTTCCGACAGGGCGCGCCCGTCGTGGTCG
>DASYJT010000007.1:0-4781 GCA_035996165.1 Acidimicrobiia bacterium | reverse complement strand
CGGGCGGGACGGTTATCCGCCGGCGACGGCCGGCACGATGCTGAGCGTCTGACCGTCGGTCACCGGCGAGTCGACGCCCTGCAAGAAGCGGATGTCTTCGTCGGCGAGGAACACGTTGACGAATCGGCGCAGACCGCCGGTCTCGTCGAAGAGCCGTTCCGCGAAGCCGGGATGCGCGGTCTCCAACGCCTTCAAGGCCTCGGCGACGGTGCCGGCCTCGACCTGCACCTCGGCCGCGTTGGCCGAGAGGCTGCGCAACTGTGTGGGGATCCGGACGGTGACGCTCATGCCGTGACGACCATGGTGATTACGACTCCTCGATGTCGAACGCTTCGTGGAACGCGTCGAGCGTCGGTGCGATCGTCGCGGTCGGGCCGCATTGTCCCGAAACCGCTTCGAGCGTCTTCAGCCCGTGACCGGTGATGTAGACGACGACGCGCTCGTCCGAGCGGACGATCCCGTCGTCGGCGAGCTTCTTCAACGTTGCGATCGTCACGCCGCCCGCGGTCTCGGCGAAGATCCCCTCGGTGCGCGCGAGCAGGCGCATGCCGTCGACGATCTCGTCGTCGGTCACCGCGCCGAAGCCGCCACCGGTCGAGCGCACGACGTCGAGCGCGAAGTAGCCGTCGGCGGGGTTGCCGATCGCGAGCGACTTGGCGATCGTGGCCGGCTTCACCGGCTTGATCGTGTCGGCCTTCTCGATGAACGCCTCGGCGACCGGTGAGCAACCGAGCGCTTGGGCGCCCGACACACGCACGTGCGGCTCGTCGTCGAGCAAGCCGACCTTGTACAGCTCGTCGAAACCTTTGCGGATCTTGGTGAGCAGCGACCCGCTCGCGACCGGTACGACGACGTGATCGGGAACGGTCCAGCCCAGCTGCTCCGCCGTCTCGAACGCGAGAGTCTTCGAGCCCTCGGCGTAGTACGGACGCATGTTGACGTTCACGAACGCCCACTCGTAGATACCGGCGAGCTCGGCGCACAGACGGTTGACGTCGTCGTAGTTGCCCTTGATCGCGACGAGGTTGCCGCCGTAGACCGCGGTCGTGACGATCTTGCCCTGCTCGAGATCGGACGGCACGAAGACGTAGCTGCGCATGCCGGCGCGCGCCGCGTGCGCCGCGACCGAGTTCGCGAGGTTGCCCGTGGACGCGCACGCGAACACCTTGAACCCGAACTCGAGCGCCTTGCTGAGCGCCACCGACACGACCCGGTCCTTGAACGAGTTCGTGGGGTTGCGGGTGTCGTTCTTGATCCACACCTCGCCGAGACCGAGCTCGGCGGCGAGACGGTCGGCGCGCACGAGCGGCGTGAAGCCGGTGCCGAGATCGACTGCGGGATCGGGCGCCACCGGCAACAGGTCGGAGTAGCGCCACAGACTGAGCGGACCCGCCGCGATCTTCTCGCGTGTGACCGACTTGGTGATCGCGTCGTAGTCGTACGCGACCTCGAGCGGGCCGAAGCACCACTCGCAGGTGAAGATCGGAGCGGCCTCGTACTCGCGACCGCACTCCCGGCAGCGAAGACCTTGCACATGGACCATCGGAGCGTCTCCCCATTCTCTCGACGCGCTCCGAGCGCCTCGAGCGACTTCCATCTGGAGGGCGCTCTTTGGCTGCTCATCGGTCAGGCATTGGCACCTGGTTCTGGCCCGGAGGTTCGAACTGGTTGCCGCGGCGTCAAAGGGCCTGTCCCTCGGCCGCTCTCGATGAGCGCGTTGTCCGGCAGAATACCAGGTTCCCGTAGCCTGCTTCCATGAATGCACGCACCCCCGGCGTGTCCGTGTGCTTGCCCGCTCGTAACGAGGCGCCGACCATCGGCGCCATCGTTTCCGAGGCCGTGCGCCTCGCCATCGTCTCCGAGGTGGTCGTCCTCGACGACGGGTCCTCGGACGCCACCGCCGAGGTCGCGCGCGCCGCCGGCGCTCGGGTCGTCGCCGAGGCGTCCGTGCTGGCGGATGCCGGTCCGGGGTCGGGTAAGGGCAACGCGATGTGGAAGTCGGTGTACGCCTGCACGGGCGACATCATCTGCTGGGTCGATGCCGACCTGCGCAACTTCCGCGGCGAGTACGTCGAACGGCTCTGCACGCCACTGCTGACCCAGCCCGACACCATGTTCGTGAAGGCGTACTACACGCGTACCTTCGAGGGCGCGCCGACCGGGGGCGGACGCGTTACCGAGCTCGTCGCCCGGCCGCTGTTGTCGCTGTTGTTCCCGAAGCTCGCCGACATCGTGCAACCGCTCGGCGGGGAGTACGCCGCGCGTCGAAGCGCCGTCGAGGTGATCCCGTTCGTCGAGGGCTGGGGGGTCGAGCTCGGATTGCTCGTCGACGTCGTCGAACGATTCGGGAGAGACGCGGTCGCGCAGGTCGATCTCGACGTGCGCGAGCACCGGAACCATCCGCTCGAGGAGCTCGGGCCCCAGGCGCTCGCCGTGATGGCAACCGCACTCCGCCGCGCCGGACTCCTTCCCGAGGAGGTTGCGCCGTTCGTCGAGCTCGTACGCGCCGCGCCCGACGGGACGGTCGCGGCTCTGCCCGTCGAGATGCGGGAGCGGCCGCCGATGATCACGGTGCCGGCGTACCGAGCGCGTTTCGCGCTGCCTCGATAGCCGCCTCCTCGATCAGCAACGCGGTGCGTGTGTAGGTCTCACTCGACTGCCATACGCGATCGGTGAGCGCCAGGACCTGCACGCCGGCCCGATCGGAGAGCGCGGCGCGCGCGTCGTCGGTGACCTGGCCCGCGATGATCGCGACGTTCGCGACATCGAGGTCGTCGGCCCACGCGAGCATCCCGCCGACGACTTTTCCGGCGAGGCTCGACGCGTCGAGCTTTCCCTCACCGGTCATCGCGAGATCGGCTCCCTCCATCGCGGCTTCGAGCCCTACCGCCTCCGCGATCACCTCGAATCCGGGCGCGAGCTCCGCGCCGATCGCGGCGAGAGCGCCTGCGAGCCCACCGGCCGCACCGCTGCCCGTCAGCTGCGAGATGTCGACACCGGTGCGCGCGCGGTAGCGATCGGCCAGCATCTGCAACCGGCGCGTCAACAACGAGATCTGCGCGTCGGTCGCTCCTTTCTGCGGTGCGAACACCTTCGCGGCGTCGGCGAACGTCGTCTCCACGTCGCACGCGACCGTGACCTTCATTCCCTGTAACGACCAGCCCAATACTTCGAGCGCGGCGAGGCCACCGTCGGTCGAAGCGCTGCCGCCGACTCCGACGACGACGCGCTTGAAGCCCTGCGCGCGCACTGCCGCGATCAGTTCGCCCGTTCCGCGCGTGCTGGCCCGCAGTGGATCGTTCTTGCCGTGCACGAGAGCGAGCCCGCTCGCCTGTGCCATCTCGACGACCGCGAGACCGCCGGTCAACACCCCCCACTGCGCGTCGACCGGTTCGCCGAGCGGTCCGGTCACCCGTGTCGTCCGACGTGATCCGCCGCGCGCCGCGAGCAACGTTTCGAGTGTTCCTTCACCACCGTCGGCAAGGGGAAGCTCGATGACCTCGTCGAATCCGGCTCGGTGAACCCCGGCGGCCATCGCGCTCGCGACCTCGTCGGCCCGTAGTGATCCTCGGAACTTGTCGGGACAAACGACTGCACGACTCACAAGGCATAGATTGTCGCCTGTCCGCACTCCGCGTCGCCCCCCGGGAGCCTCAGTTGCTCGAACGCGTGCCGTTGCTCGACAAGCACCTCGACGACTACGCCGACGTCGTCGAACCCGGAACTCTCGAGCGGATTCGGGCTCTCGCCGAGCCGTTGCGGGGCGCCCGGGTGCTGCATCTCAATGCGACCGCGTACGGCGGCGGTGTCGCCGAGCTCCTCGCGACCCACGTTGCCTTGCTGCGCGACGTGGGCATCGACGCCGAATGGCACGTGATCCACGGCAGCGACGAGTTCTTCGCAGTGACGAAGACGGTCCACAACGCGTTGCAGGGCGCAGACGTTGAGTGGACGCCGCACATGGAGCACATCTATCTCGAACGCGTTCTCGACAACGCCCTGCAACTCGAAGGCGAATGGGACTTCGTCGTCATCCACGACCCTCAGCCGGCCGCCATCCGCGACTACGCGCGCCACCACGGCGTCGCGCCGGAGAGCACGAAGTGGATCTGGCGCTGCCACATCGACCTCACCGACGCCAACCCGCAGGTGTTCGAATTCTTCCGCCCGTTCGTCGAGCACTACGACGCGTCGGTGTGGACGATGCCGCAATTCGTCCCCGACTCGATGCCGAAAGACAACGTGGTGATCGCGCCGCCGTGCATCGACCCGCTCTCAGTGAAGAACCTCGATCTGCCCGCTCCGTTCATGACCGAGATCGTGAAGCAGTACGGCGTACGGCCCCACGATCCGCTCATCGTGCAGGTGAGCCGCTTCGATCCGTGGAAGGACCCGATCGGCGTCATCGAGGCGTACCGCGTCGTGAAGGAAGAGTTCCCGACGGTGCAGCTCGTGTTGGCGGGCTCGATGGCCACCGACGACCCGGAAGGCTTCCACTATTGGGAGTTGGCCGACGAGGCGCGCCACGGCGACGAGAACATCCACCTGCTCTCGAACATCCAGCAGGTCGGCAACGTGCAGATCAACGCGTTCCAACGTTCCGCCGAGGTCGTGATGCAGAAGTCGTTGCGAGAGGGCTTCGGGCTCACCGTGAGCGAGGGTCTGTGGAAGGGCCGCCCCGTCGTCGGCGGGCGGTGCGGCGGCATCACGTTGCAGATCGAAGACGGCGTGAACGGGTTCTTGGTCGACGACGTCGAGACCGCGGCGAAGCGCACCGCCGA
>DASYJT010000006.1:0-4818 GCA_035996165.1 Acidimicrobiia bacterium | reverse complement strand
CCCCCCAACAGTTGGCAGGAAAAACGTTGGTGGGGAACGATTTTCCTGACAACTGTTGGGGGATTGCGACGGAGATACTCGCCGTCGCCCGCGTAGCATTGCTCGATGGCGTTCGACGAAGACATGGCGAACCGTGTGCGCGAGCTCTTGGACGACGAGCGCGGCGTGACCGAGGTGCGCATGTTCGGCGGATTGGCCTTCCTCGTTGGTGGACACATGGCAGTCAGCGCGAGCGGTCAGGGTGGTCTTCTCGTGCGCGTCGATCCGGCCGCGACAGCCGTGCTCGTCCGCCGACCGCACGTCCGACCGTTCGAGATGCGAGGACGCGCGATGGACGGTTGGTTGCGAGTCGACGACGATGGTCTGCGCACTAAGCGGCAACTCGCTCCGTGGGTGGCGCGGGGTGTCGCCTACGCCCGCTCGCTTCCTCCCAAGCGCTAGCCCCCTGACGCCCCCAAAATCCCCCCAACAGTTGGCAGGAAAAACGTTGGTGGGGAACGAATTTCCTGCCAACTGTTGGGGGTATTGCGGCGTGGAGTGGGCCGCGTAACCTGGCCCCGTGGATGATCTCCTCGTTGCGTTGGCCGACCAACACGCCGAGCTGGCGGAAATCGTCGACGGGTGCAGCGACGCCGACTGGGACCGCCCGACGCGTTGCGAAGGTTGGGATGTCGGCGCGGTATTGCTCCATCTGGCGCAGACCGACGAGTTCGCCCGCGCCACTGCCGGCGGCGAGTTCGACGATCTGACCAACGGTTTTCTCGGCGCGGGCGCGAGCCAGACCGTTACCGTCGACGACGCGGCCGCGGCCCAGGTCGATTTCGATCGAGGTTCCGGCGGCGACGCGATCCGACGGCGGTGGCACGACGCCGCCGAGGCGATGCGCGCCGCGTTCGAGACGGGCGACCCTCACCGGCGCGTCACGTGGGTGTCCGGCAAGTTGTCATTGCAAACCCTCGCGGCGACCCGCCTTTCGGAATGTTGGATCCATACGGGCGACATCGCAAACGCGCTCGACATCGAGCTCCCGCCCACCGATCGACTGCGCCACATCGCGCGTCTCGCCTGGCGAACGATCCCCTACGCATTCCAACGGGCCGACCTGGCGATGGCCGGCCCCGTCGCGCTCGAACTGATCGGCCCAAACGGCGACCAGTGGCGCTTCGATCCCGACACACCGGCGCGCACGTCGATCCGCGGCTCTGCCGTCGAGTTCTGCGACGTCGCCGCCCGCCGGGTCGACTCCGACGCGACCGATCTCACCGGCACCGGCCCCGACGCCGCCGCGGTGCTGCGCCTCGTCCGTACCTACGCGCTGTAGTGCCCGGCGACGACAGCGACGACAGCGACGAAGGTGACGACCTGGAGGCGATCGACCTCCTCGCGGACGAGACACGCGACACGGCGCCGGCTCCTCGCCGTCTTGGTTCCCGCCGGATCAGCCAACGCACGCTCGTCGTCACGATCGCGGCGACCGTTGTCGCGCTGATCACCGGAGTAGCGATCGGTACGCAGTTCGGCGGCAGTACTCGTCCGGCCAGTCCTCCGCGCGCGGCGTTGACCCCGTTCCACTCAGTGCGGGAAACCACCACGCCCGCGGCGCCGCCCGAGACCACACTGCGCGTGCTCTTCACCCTCGTCTCCCCCCGCGGGTCGGTCGTCGTCGCACGCGCGGGCGCGGTACCAACTTCGGAAGCCCATATATGCGGGCTGGGCGTGCCGGTCACGCCCAATGACGATCGCAATTGCCGGAGCGGGCGTAGCGCCGGGGTCAGGTTCGACTTCTCCGCGCCGGGCGCACCTTGGTACCGGTTGACGGTCCTCGACGCGGACTTTGCGAATGGATCCAACGGGGTTGTGCTCGCGCCGATCTCTCTCGGTTCGGAGATTCGCCTCGTGCACGCCGACGGCTCGAGCACGCCGCTCAACGGCTTCGTTCCGCTGCAGCTCGCGGCGTTTCATTCGAATGGCGTCGCGCGAGTGCGAGTGCACCTTGCACGCGGCGGCGCGCAGGAGATGGTGCCGGTCGACGGTTGGACCGCGTTCGCCGAAGTGGGCACCGACACCCAGCAGCCGTTCGGCATCCGAGTCGAAGGTCTCGACGCGCACGGCCGAGTGGTGGCTACCGCGTTCCCGTTCCGTTGCTGCTAAGTGCCGGTGTGGGCCAGATGGAACAGCATCGGGGTCGCGAGCGAAGGCGGGATGCGCTTCATGAACGCCAGCGCGTTGCTGCGGTCGAGACGTTCGATCGTCTTCATCGCCGCACTGTCGTGGCGGTCGGCGAACACCGGGTCGTTGCTCAGGCGAGCGACGAAGTCGTACATCGTGCCGCGCTCGAATGTCGCTCGCAGGCCGTAGGTACGCGCGAGCTTTCGGACCTGCGACGAGGTGATGAAGTTGAGCGAGTTCCACACTCCCTCGTGCTGCTCGACTCGTCGCGGGAAGAGCCGCCGGGTCGCGCTCGGCGCGAACGGGATGAGCGGAATCCCGACGTGCGGCTCGTAGGGCACGTGGTAGTTCGGGCACACGTGTGCCATGCGCCCCTCGGGTGCGAGCACGGCCGCCATACCGCGGAAAGACGCGTCGAGGTCGGGGACATGCTCGAGCACGTGCACCGAAAATCCCGCGTCGAAACGACCGTGGCGCTGCGGATCGAGCTCCTCGACGCCGATCTCCAGCACCTCCATCGTCATGCCCGCGGCGGCTCGGATGACCGGCTGCGCCGCGGCAAAGAAGTCGAAGCCTTCGCCGACCGGCTCCAGCGCGACGACGTCGTAGCCCGCGTCACGGAGCGCCAGGCTCACGAATCCCAACCCGGAGCCGATTTCCAGCGCCCGTACTCCCGGCCGTAACACGCGGGAAGCGACATCGAAGCCGAGGCGGGCCTCGTTCAGGTACATCTCGAGCTTGGCCTCGACGTCGGCGAGGTCGTCACCGCTTTGCGCGGCGATGTCGCGCGCGACGGCCGGATCGCGGAAGCGGTCGAGGAACGAGTCGAAGGCAGCGTCGAGCAGGATCCGGAGCTTACGAGGCGCCCGGCGAACGCCGCTGCCATTGCCTCCGGTGGTGCATCATTGTCGGGTGCCCGACCACACCGACGACCCGGCCCCCTCGACCGCGGCCGCGTCGATCTCCGTCGTCGTGCCCGTGTACGGATCGGCGGGCTCGCTCCCGGAGCTCGTCCGCCGGCTCACGGCCGCCGTCGCGCCGATTGCGTCGGAGTACGAGATCCTGCTCGTCGACGACGGCAGCCTCGACGACAGCTGGTCGGTGGTCCAACGCCTGGCGCTCGAGAACGGCGCGGTGCGCGGCGTTGCGCTCGCGCGGCACTACAGCCCGCACAACGCGCTGCTCGCGGGCATCCGGCTGGCGCGGTTCGACGTCACGGTCACCCTCGACGACGATTTCTTTCAACGCCCGGAGGAGATCCCGGAGTTGCTCGAAGCGTTGGTGCCGGGGGTCGACCTCGTGTACGGCTACCCGACCAGCGAGCACTTCAGCCTGCGACGAAACGTGCGGTCACGCGTCACGAAGGTCGCGCTCGGCGCGGCGGTCGACGCCCAGGTCGCCGCGCACATCACCGGGTTTCGGGTCTTCCGCACTGCGTTGCGGGACGGCTTCGGCGAAGTGCAGGACCCGTTCCTGTCGCTCGACGTCTTGTTGTCGTGGACGACCACGCGCTCGGTCGCGGTCGCGATCAAGGGCGGGCAGCGTTCAGGCACGGGCCGCCGCGTGCCGCGCTTGTCGGTACAGGCCGGACTCAATCTCCTGACCGGATTCGGAACCACACCTCTGCGCGTGGTCACGATGCTCGGCGTCGGGCTCGGGCTGCTCGGTGCCGCACTCCTCGTGTACGTGCTGGGCGCGTACGCCGTGCACGGCGATGGCGCGCAGGGCTTCACGTTCATCGCGTCGGCGATCGCCATCTTCTCCGGAGCGCAACTGCTCGCGCTCGGCATCATCGGCGAGTACCTCGGTCGGATGCACTACCGAGCGATGCGGCGACCGGCGTACATCGTCCGTTCCGCCACTCGCCCACCCCGGCCGTGATCGCTATTGAACGAGCGATGCCTCGAGGGTGATCTCGGGGACACTGGCCAACGCCCGGCTCACCGGGCATCCGGCTTTGGCCGCCTGCGCGTGTTCGGTGAACGCGGCCTCGTCGAGTCCCGGCACTCGTCCGACGGTGACCAGCGCGATCTTCGTGATCGTCGGTACACCGTCGACCGGTCTCAGCGTGACGGTCGCGTCGGTGTGCACCGATTCGGGCGGGTTACCGGCCTTGGCGAGCATGTTGGAAAGCGCCATCGAAAAACACGCGGCGTGCGCAGCCGCGATCAACTGCTCCGGGTTCGAGCCCGGCCCGTCTTCGAAACGGGATTTGAAGGTGTATCCGCCGGTGATGGTGTCGCCGGCGGTGAACGTACCGGCACCGGTCGGAAGGTCACCCTTCCACTCCGCGCTCCCTTTGGCAGGCATGACTCTCTCCTCGACCCGTCTATTCGGTCACGGGTAAGTGGGCCCCCGGAAGGCCGGCAAGGCTCGCCACAGTGGCGGGCACCTCAATCACCGTGGCCGGGACCAGTACCCCAGGGACGGTCGTCGGCGCGGCCGTGGTCGTGGTCGTGGTCGAGACGTGCACCGCAGCCTTCGTGAGCGCCGGCTGAGTGGCGTGCTTCGTCGATGTCGGAACCGAGACCGTGTGGGCGCGACTTCGGACCGATCGGGCCTGAGCGGCCCGCGTACGGACGGTGACGCTCGGCGAGGACGCCGGAGCATGGGCCACCAGCAACCCGAGTACGACGCAGGCGGCCGCAA
>DASYJT010000005.1:0-29416 GCA_035996165.1 Acidimicrobiia bacterium | reverse complement strand
GCCGCGACCACGAGCACGTTGGCCGCCACCGCGTTCTGCACCGCGTCGGACAGCAACGGATCGTCGAACGTGCCGCCCAGCGAGAGGTTGATCACCTTGGCGCCGTGCGTGCGCGCCCAGTCGATACCGAGCGCAATGTCGGTGTCGCTGCCGGCGCCGTTGGAATCGAGCACCTTGATCGGCATGACCTTCGCGCTCGGCGCGATCCCGACGACGCCGCGGCCGTTGCTCGTGCGGGCCGCGACAACGCCGCTGACCATTGTTCCGTGACCGTTGTCGTCCTGGGGCACGGCACCGGGATGCAACACGTTGCGGCCCGCGACCAACTGGCCCGCGAGGTCGGGATGGCCGAGATCGGTACCGGTGTCGACCACGGCAACAGTGATGCCACTGCCCTTGCTCTTGTCCCACGCCCGGTCGATCCGCAGCGGCGAGAGGTAACCGCTCTGGTGCGACCAGAACAAGGGGTCGTTCGGCAACGTGAGCGCGTGCCGGATGTACGAGTAGGCGACCTGCGCGACCGCGGGATCGTGCAACAGCGACGAGCGGACGCGCCGGGCGCTGCGATTCGGGGTCGCGAGCTCGGTCCAGCGCGTACCCGTGACGGCGCGCGTGATCCGGGCGCCATCGAGCGCCAGCCGGTTCACGAGACCGGAGCTCAGGGACCGGAACCGCACGACGACGTGATTCAGATCGAGCTCGGGAACCTGGCGCTGCAGCGCGCGGGAGACCCGGCGCTTGACGGTCGGGTTCGCGTTCGCGCTGCCGCTCGCACTGACGTTCGCGATCGCGTTCGTTCCCGTCGCCACCGGCTGAGCCGAGACCCGAGCCGGTGCCTCGGCGAGGACGCCGGTCGCCGCCACGACCGCGAGCGCGACGATGCCGCCGCGCCGGCGGAACGCCACTTTCGTGCCGAAGCCGGCACCCGAGACTGGCTTCATGCATCTCCTCGACGCGTACCGAACATTGAACCACGTCAGATCCGCCCCTCGAACGAGGACCACGGCCGGCACCTTTTGACACCTTCTTGACGAGTCCCGATGCGTTCCTGACACCGCATTGACGTGTGTCCTGGTGTGATCGAGAACGGTGGTCGCCCGGCTGCCCCGAACGAAGCGCGAGAGACACCCTTGCTGGTCGATGAACCACCGACGACCGAGACGGCTCCCACCGAGACGGTGACGACCGTAGAAAACCGCATCACGGCCCGGCCGATGCCCGTCCCACTGGTGCCCGGTCTCGAGCTACCGCCCGACAGCACGCGGTACCGCCTCAAGAACAAGTTGCTCGGCCCGCCGCTGCACACCGAGCAACTCGAACACGAGCGACTGGGCAAGCCCACCGCGCTCGCGGTCTTCGCGTCGGACAACCTGTCGTCGTCGGCCTACGCGACCGAGGAGATGCTGCGGGTCCTGATTCCCGTCATTGGATTGGGAGCATTCGCACTCGTCGTGCCGATCACGACCGCCCTGCTCGTCGTCCTGTTCTTCTTGATCCTTTCGTACCGCCAGACGATCAAGGCGTACCCCACCGCCGGTGGCGCGTACATGGTGACGCGCGACAACTTCGGCCTGATGCCCGCACAGGTCGCCGGTGTCGCGCTGCTCACGGACTATGTGTTGACGGTCTCCGTATCGGTTGCGGCCGGGACGGCTGCGCTGGCATCGGCTTTCCCGGTTTTCGACAGTTGGATCCTGCCGATCTCGATCGTGTTCGTGATCGTGATCGCCTACGGCAACCTACGCGGCGTACGCGAATCCGGGAAGCTGTTCGCCGTTCCCACGTACTTCTTCATCGTCAATATGGGCCTGCTCATCGGCGTCGGCGTGTTCAAATCGATCTACGGCGGCCTGGCCCGCGCCAACTACAAGCACGCCACCGGGCTGATGCACTTCGGTTCCAAAGGAAGCGGCCTCCTGGCCGGTGCCGGACTCGCGGTAGTGCTGCACTCGTTCGCGTCGGGCGGCGCGGCCGTGACGGGTGTCGAGGCGATCTCGAACGGCGTGCCCGCGTTCAAGAAGCCGGAATGGAAGAACGCGCGCGACACCCTCGTGGTGATGGGCTCGCTCCTCGGCGTCATGTTCCTCGGGCTGTCGATCATGGACGCCAAGATGAAGGTCGCGCCGTTCGTCAACGGCACACCGACCGTCATCTCGCAGATCGGGAAGCTCGCGTACGGCGGCGGCGCGCTCGGCAACATCCTCTATTACTGCCTGCAGGCCGGCACGATGCTGATCCTCGTGCTAGCAGCCAACACGAGCTTCGCCGACTTCCCTCGGCTCGCGTCGTTCCACGCGGGCGACAACTTCATGCCCCGTCAGCTCACGAAGCGCGGACATCGGCTCGTGTTCTCGAACGGGATCATCTTCCTCGCGGTGGCCGCGATCGTCCTGCTGCTGGCGACCGGCGCCAAGGTCGATCGCCTGATCCCGCTCTACGCGATCGGCGTCTTCACCTCGTTCACGCTGTCGCAGGCCGGCATGGCGAAGCACCACATCCGCGAGAAGGAGCAGGGCTGGCGCTGGGGCCTGTTCGTCAACGGGTTCGGCGCGTTCTTGTCGTTCGTCGTCGACATCGTGATTGCCATCTTCAAGTTCACACACGGCGCGTGGGTCATCGTGGTGTTCGTACCGATCATGGTCTTCTTCCTCATGCGGCTGGCCAAGCAGTACAAGACCGAAGACGAAGCCCTCGCGCACGACGTTCCGAAGGCGGTCGCCGCGCCGGTCCGCAAGCGACTCGTCGTCATGGTCTTCGTCGACCGCCTCGACCTCGCGGTCGCGCGGGCGATGCAGTTCGGTCGCGCACTGCGACCCGACGAGCTCCGCGCGGTTCACTTCGTCATCGACCAGCATCACGCCGACGAGCTCGCGGCGGAATGGCGCGAGCACGGGTTGACCAACCTCGGCCTCGAGCTCATCGACTGCCCCGACCGCCGGCTCACGCGGTCCGCGGTCGAGACCGTGGCGCACGAGTTGACTTCCGGTGACGCCGAGGTGTGCGTGCTCCTGCCCGAGCGCAAGTTCAACGGCGCCTGGCACAAGATCCTGCACGACCAGACCGCGGAGTCGTTGTCACGCGAGATCTCCCGGCTACCGCACGCGAACGTGACGATCGTTCCGTTCCACTTCGACGACCGCGGCTCCATCGCCGTGACGACCGAGTTCGTGCCGGCCGATACCAACGGGAACGGGAACGGGAACGGACGCGGGAACGGGAACGGGAACGGGAAGGTCAAGCGGAACGGGAAGTCGGCCGTCGACACCGCGGTCATCACCCGGCCTGAGGGCACGCATCCGATCGGCGAAGTACGCTGCCGCCAGAACGTCAGAGTGCACGGCCGAGTACACGCCATGCGGGTCGAACCGCTCGGTGGCAGCCCGAGCCTCGAATGCACGCTCGGCGACGAGACGGGCAAGGTGTCGGTCGTGTTCTTCGGTCGCCGCCAGATCGAAGGCATCACGATCGGCGCGACGCTGGTCGTCGAAGGCATGGCGATCGACCATCACGGCCGTCTGGCGATCGTGAACCCGGTCTACGAGCTCCGCTGATCGACCCCTCCCCCTCGGGCGCCCCGGTGCGCGACGATGGGACCGTGGAAACGTTCAACGACGACAACCGCTACTGGCAGGACCGGTTCGACACGCGCCGCGTCGCCGATCGCATCGACGAGCTACTCGTCAGCGAACGCATCGACGACAACGCGAAGTCGTTCATCGAGTCGCGCGACATGTTCTTCCTCGCCACGTGCGACTCCGAGGGCAATCCGCAGTGCTCCTACAAGGGCGGTGATCCGGGGTTCGTGCGCGTCCTCGACGACCGCACGCTCGCGTTCCCGGTCTACGACGGCAACGGCATGTTCCTGTCCCTCGGCAACATCCGCGCCCACGCCAACGTCGGCATGCTGTTCGTCGACTTCGAGAACCCGAATCGCGTGCGCGTCAACGGCGCCGCGACGGTCGATCTCGACGACCCGCTCCGAGCCGGGATGACCGGCGCCGCGCTCGTCGTGCGCGTCCGCACCTCGCAGGTCTTCCCGAACTGCTCGCGCTACATCCACAAGATGAAGCTGGTCGAGCGATCGAAATTCGTCCCGCAACCCGCGGTCGAAGCGCCGATCCCCGACTGGAAGCGCATGACCTGGGCGCAGGAGTACCTGCCCGAGCACGACCCCGCGCGCGCGGCCGAACCGCTGACTTAGTCGAGCTCGGGCAACAGCACGTGCGGGTTCAGGATCGCGTTCGGGTCGAACGCGCGCTTGATGGCCCGGTAGGTCGCGATCTCCACCGGGCTGCGGACCAGATGGAGATACCGGCGCTTGGCCGTGCCGAACCCGTGTTCCGCGCTGATCGAGCCGTGCAACGCGGCGACGAGCTCGAACACCGCGCTCGTAACGTCGTCGGCGTCGATCGGAACACCGGTGACGTTCACGTGCACATTGCCGTCGCCCGCGTGTCCGAACAGCCACACCGACGCGTTGGGCGCCAACGCGGTAACGCATTTCGGGACCGCGTGGATGAACTCCGCGAAGTGCTCCGCGGGCAGTGACACGTCGAGCTTCAGCGGCGCACCGAGCAGGTTGATCGCCTCCGGATGACCCTCGCGGTAGCGCCAGAGCGCGCGGGCGGCGGCCGGGTCGGTGGCGACGGCCACGTCGGCGACATCGGCGCACTGCTCGACCGCGTGGGCAAGCGAATCCGTCGGGTCCACGTTCGCCGCGGCTTCCACGAGGACGTACGCGACGTGCGCCGAGGCGAACGGGCGCGGGAGCCCCAGCCGATCGCACACCAGCTCGAGGCCCGCCTCGAAGAACAGCTCGATCGCGTTCGCACAGTCGAGCTCGCGGCGAAGTGTCCCCACCGCGTCGAGCGCGGCGTCGACGTCGTCGAACGCGCACAACGCGGTGACGGCGAGCCGCGTCGGTGCGTGCAGGCGGAGGCGTGCCGCGGTGACGACCGCGAGCGTTCCCTCGCTCCCGCAGAGCAAGCCCCCGAGGTCGAAGCCGGAGTTGTCCTTCTCGAGCCCGTCGAGCCGCCGGATCACGCCGCCGTCGGCCAGCACCGCCTCGATGCCGACGAGCTGGCGCCGAGTGGGCCCGTAGCGCAGGACGTGCACGCCGCCTGCGTTCGTGGCGACGGTGCCGCCGACGGTCGCGACATCGCGGGCGCCGAGGTCGACGCCGTACTGCCAGCCCGCGCCGGCGGCCTGCTGCTGGAGTCGTGCAAGCGTCACACCGGCCTGGGCGGTGACCTGCCCCGTACGCGCGTCGACCGCACCGATCGCATCGAGGCGGCGGAGATCGAGCACGAGCTCGCCGTGCAGCGGGACCGAACCGCCGACGAGCCCGGTGTTGCCGCCCTGGGGCACGACCGCGACCCCGTCCGCGTTGCAGAGCCGGAGCACGGCGGCCACCTCGTCGACCGTTCCGGGCCGCACGACGGCCGGGGTCGCGCCGCGGAACCGGCCGGTCCAGTCGACCACGTTCGCGGCAATCACATCGGGATCGGTGCGCACGTGCGGGTCGCCCACCGCGTCCTGCAACGCCGCGAGCAGCTCGGCCGACACGGTCATGACCTGCGACGCTACCGCCGCGCGGGCGTGCCAATATCGAGGCGTGCCCGAGCAGCCAACGCTTCGCGGACGGCTGCTCGTCGCGGCGCCGCCCCTCGTCGATCCCAACTTCGACCGGACCGTCGTGCTCATGCTCGAACACGGAGGCGACGGCGGAGTCGGCGTCGTGCTCAATCGACGGAGCGAAGTCACCGTCGCCGACGTGTTCCCGGAGTGGAACGAGCTCGTGTCGCCACCCGAGACCGTATTCGTCGGCGGACCCGTCTCGACCGACGCCGTCATCGCGCTGGCGCGCCGGCGCGGTCCCGACGTCGAGGGGTTCGTGCAGATCCTCGACGACATCGGCACGGTCGACCTGGCCGGCGATCCACTCGCGGTCGGCGCCGCGCTCGCCTCGCTGCGCGTGTTCTCCGGCTACGCGGGCTGGTCGCCCGGCCAACTCGAGGCCGAGATCGCGCAAGGCGCGTGGTTCGCCGTGAACATGGAGCGCGACGATCCGTTCGTCGCCGATCCCGACCGGCTGTGGCGCGCCGTGCTGCGGCGCCAGCGCGGCCGCCTCGCCCTGTTCTCGAACTATCCCGAAGACGCAACCGTCAACTGAGCCCGAGCGGGCCCGAGCAGGAGTAACCGCAGTGGATTGGATCACCGAGATGACGATGCGGCTCGCGAGCGCGACGAATCTCGACGCCGGCGATCTCCTGCTCGACGAGGTCGCCAAGGAGACCTTGCTCGACCTGGCCGGCGTTGCCGCGCACACCTCGGGCGACCGCACGAACGCGCCGCTCTTGTGTCACGTGCTCGGGCGCGCGGTCGCGCGGGGCGCCAACCTCGACGCGTGCGCGCTCGTGGTCCGCGATTTCGCGGGCGAGGGCTAGTGCACGTTGCGACTACGGCGGTGGCGCCCGGCACAGTGCGCCCCGTCGACATCGGCGGCCACGAATACGTCGTGTGGCGGGGCGCCGACGGGCGGTTGCGCAGCGTGCCGCGCGCGTGCCCGCATCTCGACCACGACCTCGCCGAGGGTCACGTCAGCGGCGATGAGCTCGTGTGCCCCGGTCACGCCTGGGCTTTCGACGGCGACGGCAACGCGTTCAAACGCAACGAGTTCGGTCGCATCGATCCGAAAGGCTCGGTTCCGACGTTGGTCATCGTCGAGCGCGACGGGAGTGCCCAGCTCGAGCTGCGCTGACATCACGCCGACCTGCGCTGACAACACGCTCGAGCTGCGCTCACGCGGGCCCGTTGGGTACCGTCCCGGGTCCCATGACGGTCGCCTACCCGCCCGACAACCATCTCCTGCGTGATCTGCGGTTCTCGTTCGAGCACGACCACGAGGGTCTGCGCAGCCGGGCCTGGATGCCGGTCGTGCCCGAGTTGTGCACCGATCTCGGCCACGCGCGCGCCGGCGCGCTGGCCACACTCGTCGACGTCATCGGCGGCGGCCTGGCGGCGAGCGCCGCCGCGCCCGGCTGGATCGCCACCGCGGATCTCACCCTCCATCTCGTGCGCGCGGCGCGTCCGGGATCGGTCGTCGAAGCCCGCGGCGAGGTGCTGCGCGCCGGTCGGACCACCGTCGTCATCGAGGTCGGGCTCGTCGACGAGCACGACGCGCCGATCGGGCTCGCCACGATGAGCTTCGCGGTGCTGCCGAGGCGCGACACGAACCCCGAGGTCGCGACCATTCGTCAGAGCGCGTCGACCATGGCACTACCGGAATCGCGACTCCAGAGGCCGCTGCTCGAGGAGCTCGGCGTGCAGGTACGCGACGCGGCGCGGGGTGAGATCGACGTCCCGGTCGTCGAGTGGGCGCTCAATTCGATGGGCGCGATGCAAGGTGGTGTCGTGGCGACCGTCGCCGAAGTCGCGGCCGAGACCGCGCTGCGCGCCGCGGCGAACGAGCCGCTCGTCGTGAACGACTTGTACGTCACGTATCTCGGGTTCGGCAAGGTCGGCCCGGTGCGTTCGGTCGTCGAAGTGCTGGCGACCGGCACGGGTCACGGCTCCGCGCGCGTCGAGCTCGTCGACGCGGGCGCCGAGAACCGGGCGATGACGGTCGTCCACGCGGTCGCGACCCGAGGCCTCGAGTGAACGAGAACCACGCCGGGCAGGACGCCGGGCACGATGTCGGGCGCTACATGGGCGTCTCGATGCAGGAGACCGAGGCGTTGCGCATCGTCGGGCACGCGGCGGTCGCACCTCATCTGCTGGGGCCGGCCGGCGGGGTCCGCACCGGCGCGTTGCTGACCATGATCGACAACGTCGGCGGACTCAACGGCGGCCTGGCCGCGCTCCCCGACGGCTGGGTTGTGTCGACGAACCTGGCGGCGCGCGTCGTGGCGCTCACGCACACCGGTCCGTTGCGGCTCGACTCCCGCGTGCTGCGACGCGGACGCAACAACGTCGTCACCACGGTGCAGGTACACGACGAGGGGGCGGGCGACGCGCTCGTTGCCAGCGGTGTGCTCACTTCGGCGATCCTCGTACCCGAGAACGGTCCGCCCCAGTGGAGCCGTCCCCTCGTGCTCGATGCCAAAGCGGGTTTGTCGCCCGACCGGCACCTCCCACCGATCGTGGACTGGCTCGGCGTGCGCCCGGTCGGAGCCGACGCGGTCGAGATCGATCTCGCGCCCGAGCTGCGCAATCCGTGGGGGATCCTGCACGGAGGGGTCGTCGCAACGCTCGTCGACGTCGCCGCGGAACACGCGACGGGGGGTGGTCTCACGACCGACGTAGTGCTCCACTACCTCGCGCCCAACCGCGTGGGCCCCGTGCGCGCACACGCGCGCCTGCTCGGCGAACGATCAGACGGCCGCGTGCTGCGCGTCGAGGTGCGCGACGAAGGCGCCGACCGCACGACCGCAATCGCGATCGCGACGTGCCGCGCACGGTAAGTGAATCGAGCGCGACCTGGCTTCAGGCCTTCGTGAACTCCACGGGGAGGTGCTGGATCGTGGTGACGAGCGCGTTCGGGCCGCGCTCGGCGTCGACACCTTCGGGAACGTGGATGTCGGGGAGCCGCGTGAACAGCTCCTCCAACAGGATCCGGATCTCAGTGCGGGCGAGGTTCGCCCCGAGGCAGAAGTGCGGGCCGGTCCCGAACGCGAGGTGCAGGTTCGGCGACCGATCCACGTGGAAGACGTCGGGATCGTCGAACACATCCGCGTCGCGGTTGGCGCTCGGGTAGACGTTCAACACGACGTCGCCCGTCTTCAGCGCGCGGCCGCGCAGCTCCGTGTCGCGCGTCACCGTGCGCGAGAAGCTGATCACCGGCGAGACGTAGCGCAGGATCTCCTCGGTCGCGCTGTTGACCAACGTCAGGTCGTTCACGAGCTTGTCGCGTTCGCCCGGGAAGCTCGACAACGCGAGCATGCCGCCCGACAGCGCGTTGCGCGTGGTCTCGTTGCCCGCGACGAGCAGGAGCACCAGGAACGCGAGCAGGTCGTCGGCACCGAGGCCGAGAGTGCCGCTCGGGATCGCACCCTGTTCGACGACGCTCCGGAGCGCGTTCTCGTCGAACGAGATCTCGCCCGCGTCAGCCGACGAGAGCAACACCGAGATGAGGTCGTCCTGCGGGTGGGCGCGCCGTTCCTCGAGCAGCCCGACGAGGTACGTGATGTATTCGCCCCACGCCTCCCCCGCCGCCGCTTGGCGCGGATCGTCGGCGTCGGCGCCCTCGCCGGCCATCATCGTGTCCGACCAGTGCGCGAGCTGTTCGCGTTGATCAACGGCGAGGCCGAGCATCTCGGCAATCACGATCAGCGGCAAGGGCTTGGCGATGTCGTTGACGAAGTCGCACTCGCCGCGCCGCGCGACGTTGTCGACGAGCTCGCGCGCGAGCTCGCGGATGTGATCCATGAGCTGGGTGATGCGCGCGCCCGTGAACCCGCGGCTGATCAGGCGGCGCTGGCGCGCGTGCTCGGGGTCGTCCATCGACACGATCGACAGCGCGTCGGCGCCGCCACCCTTCGGTCGGACGCCCTGCGCGCTGCAGAACAGCTCGGGTTGGCGCTCGACGTACGAGATGTCCTCGTACTTCGACACGACCCAGATCCCGTTGAGGTCGTCGCGGTGGACCGGATCGTTCTCGCGCATCCAGCGGAAGACGTCGTGCGCGACCCCGCGCACGTACAGGGTCGGGTCGAGGGCGTCCGGTTGGTAGGGCGCAGCCGGGGCGGTCATGTCTCCTCCACGGGGGTAGGCCCGGATCCGGGCCCGTGAGCAGCTCTCTGTTGGTACTTATCGGCAAACCGGTCATCGGGCTTACCGGCGGAAACCCGGGCGAAAACGTGCGCAAGCCCCCGGGCACGGGCCTCGAGCGCCGCCCGGCGCCCCTCGGTCTGGGGCAGGTGCTCCACCAGCACACCGATCACCGCATTCCGGATGGCACCGACGACGGCCGGGTCCTGGAGTCCGGGGGCGTCGGGACACAGGCTGCGCAACCACCCGGCCAACGCGAGCTCGAAGGCGTTCGCCGTCTCGAGCAGCGGCTCGAACACGTCGTCGTCGCCGTGGATCGCCTCGGCGATCAGGGCCCGCCAGAGGTCTTCCTCGACCGTCATCCCGACGAAGAGGTGATCGAGGAGCGCGCCGAGGCGGTCCTCGACGCTGCCGGCCAAGCCCTCCGGGAACGGGCTGTGCGGAAGATCGGCGGCCCGCCGGTGCTCGATCGCGGCCTGGAGGAGGTCACGCTTCGAAGGGAAGTAGTGGTACAGCGTCGCGACGTTGAGGCCGCACGCGGCGGCGACGGCCCGCATGCTCGTGCCGTGCGACCCGCCCCGCGCCATCAGCCCGAGCGTGGCTTCCAGGATGCGGTTCCGTTGGACGGCCATCGGTCGCCGACCCTATCAAACGTTCGTTTGGGTGGCTTGCTCCTTATGCTCACCACGAGTAGAAGGGACGGGTGCCCGACGAAGCCGAATTCCTCGCGCGCTACGACCCGACCCGGTATCCGCCGGTCGCGGTGACGGTCGACGTGGTCCTGCTCACGGTGCGGGCGGGCCGGCTGTCGGTACTGCTCGTCGAACGGCGCGGGCATCCGTTCCGCGGGAGTTGGGCCCTGCCCGGCGGATTCGTCGAGCCCGACGACGACCTCGACGGCGCCGCGCGGCGCGAGCTCGAAGAGGAGACCGGCGTTCTGGTCTCCGGATTCGGCGAGTCGGTGGCCCTCGGCCACATCGAGCAACTGCGGTCGTACGGCGCGCCGGGACGCGACCCGCGGATGCGGGTCGTGTCGGTCGCGTACGTCGGCTTCACGACACACAACGAGCCCGCGGTCGCGGGATCCGATGCGGCCGACGCCCGGCTCTGGGCGATCGACGATCTCGCGATTCCCGGTCTCGGCAGCGACGACGGCGTTCCCCTCGCGTTCGACCACGCGCAGATCATCAGTGACGGCATCGAGCGGTCCCGCGCCAAGCTCGAGTACACGACGCTCGCCACCGCGTTCCTCGACGAACCGTTCACGCTCGGCGAGCTCCGCCGGGTGTACGAAGCGGTGTGGGGCGAAACGCTCCACGAAGGGAACTTCCGGCGCAAGGTCCTGTCGACTCCGGGATTCGTCGAGCCGACCGGCGGCACCGCACCCACCGACGGCCGGCCCGCGGCGCTGTACCGCCGCGGGCGCGCGACACGCCTGCGGCCGCCGATCCTCCGCCCGTGACGGGCCCGATCGGCGTCTACCCGGGATCGTTCGACCCGCTGACGACCGCGCATCTTGCGATCGCCGATGCGGCGCAGCGTGCGGCCCGGCTCGATCGCGTCGACCTCGCGCTGTCGAACGTCGCGCTCGGGAAGGAGACGTCCGCGCATTCCGGAGTCGAGGCGCGTGCTGCCGCGATCCGTCGCGCGGCGCGCACGCGACCTTGGCTCGCAGGCACGATCACCGACGACCAGCTGATCGCCGACATCGCGCGCGGCTACGACGTGGTCGTGATGGGCGCCGACAAGTGGGCGCAGGTACGCGATCCCGCCTGGTACGGCGGCGACGTCGGTGCACGCGACGCCGCGCTCGCCTCGCTTCCGCGCGTCCTCGTCGCGCCCCGTCCCGGATTCGAGATCGTCGGCGCCGAGGTACTCGACATCGATCCCGGCCACGCGGACGTCTCGTCGACCCGCGCCCGCGCGGGCGAACACCACCTCGTGGCGCCCGACGCACGCCGACGACTGCTCGTCGACGGCAACAACGTGGTCGGCAGCCGCCCCGACGGCTGGTGGCGTGATCGGCCCGGCGCGACGCGGCGCCTCGTCGTCACGCTCCAATCGCTCGCCGCGCGTACCGGCGACGACGTCACGGTCGTGTTCGACGGCCGGCCGCTACCGGAACTGCCCGAAGGCGCGCACGACGGCGTGCGCGTGGCGTACGCGCGGCGCGCCGGACGCGACGCGGGCGACGATCGCATCGTCGAAGAAGTCGCGCACGACGACGACCCGTCGTCGCTCACGGTCGTCACCTCCGACCGCGCACTCGCGCAACGCGCGCGCGAGTTGGGTGCGCAGGTTGAAGGTGCAGGCGCGCTTATTCGCGAGTTGGAATCGGAACGCCCGTGACGTTGTCGTCGCGCTCGGCCCGAAACGCGTTCAGTGCCATCGACACCAGGTGGTACTGCCCGACCGTGAACACCAGATCGAGCAACTGCTGCACGTCGTAGCGCGCTTCCAGTGCCGCGTACGTAGCGTCGGACAGCGTCTGCTCGTTGTGCAACTCGTCGGCTGCGCGCAGCAGCAGGGCGTCGGCTTCCGACCAACCCTCCACTTCAGGACCGTCGGCGATGCGCGCGATCTCGGCGTCGGTGACGCCAATGCTGCGGGCGATCGCCACGTGCTGCGCCCACTCGTAGGGCGCTCGGCAATTCCATCCGGTGCGCAAGATCAGCACTTCACGATCGCGAGCCGGCAGCGTGCTCTTCGCAAGCACGTGGTTCCCGAACACGAGCCAACGCTTCATGAGCTTCGGGTGGTGGGCGAACGTGGCGAAGACGTTGAGTGTCTGTTCGCCCAGCAGGGCGCGCGTCTCTTCGTCCCACTGATCGCGCGGCAAGGGCTGCAAGCGAGGTTCCATGAGGTCAGAGCGTAGGCTCGCCCGATGCCTCGGGACCTACGCGACGACACTTCACTCACCGCCGATCCCGACCGTCCGGGCCGATTTCACGCGCAAATTCCCGACGCGTGGAAGGTCGTGTACATCTTCGGCGGCGTCTCGATGTACGCGGCGCTGCGCGCGATGGAGCAACAGCTCGGCCGCGACGACCTCGGCCTCGTCACCGCGAACGCGATCTTCCTCGCGCCGGTCCCACCGGGGCCGATCACGATCGACGTCGACGTGCTGCGCGACGGCCGCCGGGCTTCCCAAGTTGCGGCCGACCTGCGCGTCCCGAACGTCGAAGCACCGGCGCTGCGCGTCCACGGAGTGTTCGGCGCCGCGCACGACACCGAGCTCTCCCACCAGGAGGTTCGGTTCCCCGAGGTGCCCGGTCCGGCCGACATCGAGATCCCGCCCGAGCGGCCGAACCCGTTCGGCCAGATCAACTTCCACGAACAGACCGAATGGCGACCCGTCAGCCCGCTCGACGATCCGGGCAAAGGGCACTTCCTTTCGTGGGTGCGCCTGCGGGAGTCCGAGCCGCATCTGCTGAGCCTCGCGGTGCACGGCGACGTGCTGGGCCCGGCAGTCGGGCGCGCGCTCGGGCCGCACGACGAGAACGGCATGTTCATGGTCCTGTCGCTCGAGATCGGCATCCGCTTCGTGCAGGCGCCGGTCACGTCGTGGGTCCTGCAGGAGATCGAGGCCTGGCACGTCGGCGACGGCTACGCGACCGGCCCGGCGCGCCTATGGGACGAAGCGGGCAACCTCTGCGCGATCGCCACCCAAACCGCGAACCTCCGCCGCCACACGCCGCAATAACCCGCGAAGAATCTCTTGCCACCGAGAGTGGTCTGGTATTCACTATGCGGCAGGGGGAAGCGGGGGTTGGGTAGGCAATCCTCGGCGGCGCCACGGGCAGGCCCGCCGAGATTGCCGGACCCCCCAATGCCGGCCCCGTGAGTGACCCCATTGTGACAATGTGGGTCTCCCGTAGTTGGGCCTTAGGCCCCGCCGTCCGGCCGCCGTTGATTCGTCGGTGACGATGCCGAGGGCCGAACCGTCCCGCGCGCCGCTCCGGCGCCAGGAGATGGGTCCTCCCGACGCGTTCCGATCGCTGCACGATTTCTTGTTCTCGGTCGTCAGCCGGTCGCGCGACGTCATCGTGATCGCCGACGAAGCGGGCACGGTCACCTTCGCGACCGGAGCGATCGAGGCCGTCACGGGCTGGAGTGCATCCGACCTCCTCGACACCGACGGCCTGCACCTCATCCACCCCGACGACCTCCCGAGCTTCGGTGAGCACCTGACTCGACTGTTCGAGCAGCCGGACGAGCCGAGCATCACCCAGGCGCGCATCAGCCGGAAGGACGGCGGCTGGGTGTGGACCGAGGTGGTCGCGCTCAATCTGCTCTCCGACCCGAACGTGCGCGGGTTGGTCGGACACTTCCGCGACATCACCGATCGCAAGCACGCCGAGCTGGCGCTGCGTGAGAGTGAGGAACGGTTCCGCTGGCTCGTGCAGAGCGGGTTCGACCTCCTCGCGGTCATCGACCGCGCGGGGAAGATCACCTACCTCTCGCCGTCACACGAACGGATCCTCGGCCACCCGCTGTCGCTGTGGCTCGACGGGCACGGGGTCGACCTCGTCCACCCCGACGACATCGGCGAGCTGCGCGCAACGCTGAATCTCGTGCGCGCGACGCCGGGAATGTGGGCGCGCGTCCGTTGCCGCCAGCGCCACGCCAACGGATCGTGGCGATGGTTCGAGCATGTCCTGACGAACATGTTCGACGTACCGGCCGTGCAGGGCGTCGTCTCGAACTCGCGGGACACGACCGACGCGCAAGCCGCGGTCGAGGCGCTCCGCCGAACGTCGGAGCGGTTCCGGGCGCTCGTTCGCCACTCCTCGGACGTCATCATCGTCGCCGATGCCGAAGGTCGTCCTTCCTACGTGAGCCCGGCGCTGGAGCACGTGCTCGGCTATTCCCCCGACGACATCGTCGGGACGAACCTCCTGCGACTCGTGCATCCCGAGGATTGGCCGATGTGCCGCGCGCACTTCGAGACCGTGGTATCCGATCCGACCCGCGAGCACGCGATCGAGATCCGGGCGCAGCACGCCGACGGCCGCTGGCGCTGGTTCGAGCTCCGCAACACGAACCTCCTGCACGAGCCCGCGGTGCAGGGCATCGTCGCGCACGTACGTGACATCACGGATCGGCGCACAGCCGAGCTCGCGCTCGAGTACCGCGCACTACACGACCCGTTGACCGGGCTGCCCAACCGCGCGTTGGTGATCGACCGGCTCAGCCAGACGTTCGCGAGCGCGCGCCGGCACGGACTCAGCACGGGCGTGCTGTTCATCGACCTCGACCGGTTCAAGTCGGTGAACGACTCACTCGGCCACTCCGCCGGCGACGAGCTCCTCGTCGAGGTCGCGCGCCGGTTGGCGAGCGGGCGCCGAGCCGTCGACACCGTCGCGCGCCTCGGGGGCGACGAGTTCGTCGTCGTGTTGCACGACGTGGCCGACGACGACGGCGCGGTCGACATCGCCCGCACGATCGTCGACGACCTGCGCAAGCCGTTCCACATCCACGGGCGCGAGCTGGTGGTCACCGCGAGCCTCGGGCTGACGATCGCACCCGGTTCGGTCGAGGCCGACGCCGAGACGCTGCTCCACGAGGCCGATGCCGCGATGTACGACGCCAAGTCGAAGGGCGGCGACCGCGTCTCGATGTTCGACAAGGAAGTCTGGACCCGGACCGTTCGCCGCATCGAGACCGAACAGGCGCTGCGGCACGCGATCGACCACGACGAGCTGTTCCTCGAGTACCAGCCGGTGTACGACCTGGCAACCGGACGCATCACCGGGGTCGAGGCGCTCATTCGCTGGCGGCACCCCGAACGCGGGCTGATCCAGCCTTCCGAGTTCATCCCGATCGCGGAGAGCTCCGAGCTGATCGTCCCGATCGGCGAATGGGTGCTCGACGCGGCCTGTGCGCAGGTCGGCGCGTGGAAGGAGCTCGACACCACCGGATCGTTCCGGTCGGTGTGGGTCAACGTCTCCGGGCGCCAACTCGCGCGACCACACTTCCCGGCCGTCGTCGAGGCCGCGCTGAAGCGCTACGCGCTGGCGTCGACCGCGCTCGGACTCGAGCTGACCGAGAGCACGCTCATCGACGAGGCGGAGACGCCGGGCACCGAGCTGCGCGACATCGAAGCGCTCGGCGTGCGGGTCGCGATCGACGACTTCGGCACCGGCTACTCCTCGCTGCTCTACCTCTTGCGGTTCCGGGTCGACATCTTGAAAATCGACCGGACGTTCGTCTCCGGACTCGGCACGAGCGACGAGTCGACCGCGATCATCGAAGCGGTGATCGGTCTCGCCCACACGCTCGGTATGGGAGTCAGCGCGGAAGGGGTCGAGACACCCAAACAGCTCGAAGAGCTCCAACGTCTCGAATGCGACGCGGCCTGCGGGTTTCTCCTGAGCCGCCCGGTGAGCGCCGAGGAGATCTCCCGCATCCTCCGCGAGCAATCCGGAGCGCCGGGCGGGTCCGCGCTGTGGAATCGGTAACAGTCCAGGGTCAAGCCGCCCCCTTCGTCAGGTTGTCCGCGGCGGGGCCCGATAGATCTTCTGTGAGAAGGATCAACGGCTCCTGGCGACTGATCGGGGCATCCCTTCTCGTCTTCGCGTCCGGACCCGCCGCGATCCTCGCGATCCCGTGGTTGCAGCGCGCACACCTCATCGCGGCAACACCGCTGTGGCTGCTCGTTGCGCTGTTGGCGGCGTGCAGCATCGCGAACGCGATCGTGATCACGATCGAGAGCCGGCTCCCACCGCGCTTCGGACTCCAACTCCGCGCCGCGGTCGCCGCGATCAGCACCGCGTGGGTCGTGTACGCGACCGGCTGGGGTTCGTTGCTCGTCATCGCGTACGCGATCGCGATCGCAGATGCCATGCGCGTCCATGGATCACGGTCATGGATACCGGGTCTCGCTTGGAGCGCGGTCGCGGTGTTCGGCGGCGAGATGGCGATCGAGACGGGCCTTGCGCCTTCGATCATGCGGCCGTCGACCTCTCACGCGGTCGCGGGCGCGACGACGATCCTGCTCGCGCTGATCGTCCGGACCCTCGGCTCCGCGGCGAAGGCGGCGGAAGAAGCCACGACGCGCGTCGAGGAAGGCCGCTCGTACTTCCGCGATCTCGTGCAGCACGCCGCCGACGTGATCGCGCTCGTCAGCGAGGATCTCGAGATCGAATACGTCAGCCCGGGGATCGAGGCGATGGTCGGTCGCCCGGCCGCGCAGTGCTCCGGGCACCACATCCGCGACGTGCTCGGCGCGGATGCGGCGGCCGACATCGCGCAGGCCCACGAGACGCTCACGCTTTCCGACTACGTCAGCTGCGAGTGGCGCCTCACGAACGCGCTGCGCGGGCAGCGTCAGGTGTACTCGCGCCTGACTCTGCGACACGACGGGTCGCTCGTCTTGAACTTGCGCGACGTCACCGAACAGCGCGCGCTCGAAGCGCAGCTGCAGCACCGGGCCAACATCGACGAGCTGACCGGCCTCCCGAATCGCGCCGCGCTCACCGCGCAACTCGGTCAGCGCGAACGCCTCGACGTGACCGTGTTGTTCATCGACCTCGACGGCTTCAAGGAGGTGAACGACTCGCTGGGGCACGAACAGGGCGACCGCGTGCTGAGCGACGTCGGTTCGCGCATCTCGTCGGTCGTGCGCAGCGGAGTGACCGTCGGACGCCTCGGCGGCGACGAGTTCCTCGCCATCATGCAAGGTTCCGACATCCCCGCCGCTCTCGCGATCGCGAAGCGGATCATCGACGGCGTCGTGCAGGTCGGATCAATCCTCACGATGTTCCCGCTGAGCGCCAGCGTCGGTATCGCGACCGGAAGGCCCGACGAGTCGGCCGAGCAGATCCTGCGCCGCGCCGACCACGCGATGTACACCGCCAAGGCCGAAGGGCCCGGCAACATCCGCGTCGCGCCCGCGGAAGAGCAGGTCCCCTCCCGCGTTCTCTGACGGAGGCCGTGCGGACGAAGCGCAGCGCAGCGGAGCCCGAGGGAGCCATGAAAACCGTGCGGACGAAGCGCAGCGCAGCGGAGCCCGAGGGAGCCGTGAAACAGCCGTCGACGGTCAGGCGGGTCGTTCGACCTTCAACACCGTGCGCTCGGACGGCAGGGTGTCGTACATGTCGGCGACGAGCTCCTCGCGCATCGACTTGCACGCCGGATCGGCCCAACGGTTCTCCCATTGGTGCGGATCAGCCTCGACGTCGTACAGCTCGCCCTCGGTGCCGTCGTACGCGACCGGGCTGACCGGACCGATGCCGCCGCCGAACATGCCCGTCGCGGCGAAGAACTCCTCGAGCCCGTTGGGTTCGCCGACCGTCGACGGCTCGTACACCGTGCAGAGCCAACCGTCGCGATAGATCGTGCGCAGGTGCATGCCGTAGCCCGGGAACTGTGAGTCCCACTCGCACACCACGCGCTCACGGTCCGAACCCGTCGCGGTCGGGAGCGCCTCGCCCTGCATCCAATCGGGGGGAGCGATGCCGGCGATCTCGCAGAAGGTCGGCGCGAGATCGAGCTGACCGACGGGCTCGGAGATCTCCACTCCCGTGGCGATACCGGCCGACGGCGCGGGGCGCCACACCATCGGGAGCCGCATCAGCGCATCCGTGTGGAACGGACCCTTGAAGATCAGCCCGTAGTCGCCCTGGAGCTCGCCGTGATCGGTCGTGAAGAACACGTCGGTGTCGGCGTCCCATCCGCGCGCCGCGACGCGGCGCAGCACGCGCCCGCACGCTTCGTCGACGAGCTCGTTCATGATGTGGACCATCGCGTTGATCTCGCGGATGTTGTCGTCGGAGACGTTCTGCGGTCGATAGCTCCCGGGACCGCCCTCGGCATTGACGAAGGTGCCCTCCCAAGTTCCCAGCCAGTGCGCGGGCTTCTGCGCGAGGACGCGTTCGATCTCCTCTTTGCTCCCGGGGTGCCCGGGCGGCAGCGAAAGGTCACGCCAATCGCAGCGATGCCGCTCGCTCGCCGGCGGGTCCCACGGATGGTGCGGATCGGGGAACGACATCCAAACGAACCAGTCGGCGTCGTCGGGCAACGAGTCGAGGTACGCGATCGTGCGGTCGGCAACCCAGTCGGTGTGATACCAGTCGCGCGGGATGGGGTTGATGCGCGTCTCCGGCGCGCCCGTCTCGCCGCCGGGTTCCGCCGCAAGCAGCGGAGAGAAGCCCTTGGTGGCCTCGATGCCGTGGTTGTCGATGAGCCAGTGGCCGTAGTGCTGCAGGGCGCGATCACCGAACGCCGGAACGTGCACGGCCAGCTCGGCGTGATCGAACCCGCGATAAGGGCCGGTGCTCCCCTCGACGGCCATCCTGTTCTCGGCCCACTGCAGGTGAAGATCGAAACCGGGCTCGAAGTGGGCCTTGCCCACCAACGCGGTGCGGTAACCGGCCTTCTCCTTGAGGTGCGCCGCGACACTCGGCGCGTCCACGGGAAGGGGCACCCCGTTCGCGACGACGCCGTGGGTCCGCACGTACTGCCCCGTCAGCATCGTCGAGCGCGCGGGCATGCACACGGTGTTCTGGTTGTACGCGCGCCGGTAGTTCATGCCGTCGCGTGCGAGCGCGTCGATCGTGGGCGTGCGCGCGATGGTGCCGCCGTTGCACCCGAGTGAGTCGTAGCGCTGCTGGTCGGTGGTGATGAAGAGGATCTTTCGCCCCATCAGATCGCGCCGCCGCGCGGCGTGCACGCGAGCAGCACGGTCCGCTCGAGTCCCGACTCGCGATGCTCGTGCGCGGCGTCGTACTCCTCCGTCGTCACCATCTCGACGAATGCCTTGCGGCTCGGGTACTGCACGAGCGCGATCGCGTCCCACGCATTCGCGTCGAGATCGCCGATGAGGGTCTGATCGACCTTGCCCATCCACAGCACCTTGCCGCCGCGGGCCTCGACCATCTGCACGGCGGTCTCGCCGTACTTGTTGTACTCCGAGGTGCCTTCCCGGGGCTTGAACTTCAAGAGGTTGAGCATCACGACCGGCCCCTCGTCGGGCGCGTTCATGAGCTCGATGAACTGTTCCTTGTTGGGCCGGATACCGCTCATGTCATGTTCCTCTCGGTGAGATTGCGAACGAGATCGACGACGACGCGGCGCGCCTTCGCCACCGTGCATCCCTGGGCAGAACGCAGCCGGTTCCACGCGTCCCAGCTCGTGACGAGCTCCAACGCGTCGAGCAGGTGTGGTTCGTGCGCGATTGCCGGAAAGGTCGCTTCGAGCTGGCGCCGGAGCAGCCGGTCGAGCCGGGCGAGATTGCGGACGATCGTGGGTGAGTCGTGGATCGACAGGAGGGCGGCCCGGCGCACGGGGGTGACGGCCTCGAAGAACGCGGCGCGCTGGTCGATCAGCTCCTCGACCGTCGAAGCCGGTGAGATCAACGGCGCGTAACGCTCCCATTGCCGCTGCGCGACCTCGGTCCGGAGCGCCTCGGCGTCGGCGAAGTGATTGTGGACCGACCGGACCGAGACGCCGGCGCGGGCCGCAACCTCGGGGATGCTCGGCCGCAGCGCGCCCGCTTCGTAACACGCGAGCAGCGCGTCGACGATCGCCTCACGATTGCGCTCGCCGCGCGTCACCCGGCCGTCGACGGTCATCATCCCGAACACTGTGCCATTAGTTGCAGTAATCCTGCAACTAATGTCGGCAGCGCTCTCGGGCGCCGGTGTGACCGATGTCACGTCGCGAAACGGGGCGCGATGGGCGTACGGTCCACGGGTGACGACGAGCGAAACGCCCGATACCGGCTACCTGCCGGTGATGCTCAACCCCTTCGAGCCCGGCTTCTTCGACGACCCGTACTCGCAGTACGCCCTGGTCCGCGCCCAGGACCCGGTGCACCTCAGCCCGATCGGGGCGTACGCGCTGTTCCGCTACGCCGACGTGCACCACGTGCTGCGCGATCCGAGCCTCAGCGTCGAAGAGCACAACATGATGCCGCTCACGGTCAACCCCGATCCCGACATCGCGGCGATGCTCGAAGAACGGCGAGAGGGCGGCTCGCACACGATGTTGAACCTCGACCCACCCGACCATCACCGCCTCCGGCGGCTCGTGTCGAAGGTCTTCACCCCCCGGACCGTCGAAGCGCTCCGGCCCCGGGTGCAGCAGTTGGTCGACGAGCACCTCGACGCCGCGGTTGCGACCGGGCCCGCCGTCGACCTCATCGCCGCGCTCGCGTTCCCGCTCCCGTTCATCGTGATCTCGGAGATGCTCGGCATTCCCGAAGGCCGCGACCGGTCGCAACTCCGCGAGTGGTCGGGTGCGGTCGTGAAGACCTTCGACCCGATCCTGACCCGCGAGGAGATCCTCGCCTCGTTCGAAGCGATCGACAACATCACCGCGTACGTTCACGAGGTCATCGCGTGGAAGCGAGATCACCCGAGTGACGACCTCCTCACCGCGCTCGTCGCAGCCGAGGACGAGGGCGATCGGCTCAGCGAGGTCGAGCTCAACGAGCAGGTGCTGTTGCTCTACGTCGCCGGCCACGAGACCACCGTCAATCTCATCGGCAACGGAACGCTCGCGCTGCTGCGCAACCGCGACCAGCTCGAGTTGCTCGCGACCGACCCGACGGTCGACGGCACGTTCGTCGACGAGCTGCTGCGCTACGACTCGCCCGTGCAGATGTCGCGCCGGATCACGATCGCGCCGTACGAGATCGGCGACAAGACCATCGATCCCGGCTCGATCGTGATGACGTGCCTCGGCTCGGCGAATCGCGACGCAGCCAAATGGGGTCCGAAGGCCGACGCGCTCGACCTGCGCCGGGTCGACGCGCGCGACCACATGTCGTTCGGGGGCGGCTTCCACTCGTGCCTCGGCGCACACCTCGCCCGCCTCGAGGGCCAGGTCGCGATCACCACCCTCGTCCGGCGCTTTCCCGGGGTCGAGCTCGCGGTCGACAACCCCGAGCACAACGGCCGGATCGTGTTGCGCGGCCTCGCCGAGCTCCCGGTAACGCTGGCCTAACCGAAGGCGCGCGTCAGCCGAAGACGCGGCCGGCGTGGGTGAGCGCGCAGATGTCCATGGTGAGCGCGATGGAGATGTGGAGGGCCGCACCCCACCACACTGATCGCGTCTTCAGGCTCAAGCTGCCGAGCACGATGCCGCCGACGATCGCCGCGAGCGCCTCCGGCATCGGCTTGCCGTAGTGGAGCATGTTGTACGGCAGCGCCATGGCGAAGATCGCGGCCCAGCCGAGACGCGGCGCCAGCCCGTGCACCAAGAAGCCACGGAAGAAGAACTCCAAAGCGCAGAACTGCAGCCAGTACAACAACCACCACGCGTACATGTACGGCCAAAGCGTGTGACCGGCGGCGGGATGGAAGAACGGGTACCGGTCCTGGAACGATGCAGTGAACGACGCGGCGACGATGAGCGGCGCGGCCACGGCATACAGGACGGCATACGTGCGCAGGTGCGGGAGGATGCCGCGCACGCGCAGGCCGTAGTCGAGCACGTGCTCGCGCAGGACGAACCGGATCACCAGTGCGGCGGGGATCACGTACGCCGAGATCACGACGACGGCCCAGAACGCGAGTTGATTGAACTCGCGGTGGTCCGAAAGCAGCATCCCGTCGTGCAGGCGGGTCGCCAAGCTGTGCAGGCCGATGCCGCGCAGGATCGATTCGAGCCACTCGGGCCGGCTCCCGTCGGAGAGGAAGTTGCCACAGGTGAGCGCGACCGCCGCGGTCACGAACACGACGACCATCTTGCGGTCGGTCGCGCGGGTCGTCGACGCGTGGGCGTCGGCTTCGGCGCGTACGTCGGTGACGTAGGTTCGCCACAGACGGCGCCGCCACACCTCGGACGGTCGACGCGCGCCGGCCGGCCCGGCCGCCGGTCCGGAGTGTGACACGGTCAGGGTCGGCGGGGCCGGTTGGTCCACCCACCCTCCTCGGTCGGAAACCACCCTCCGGCGGCGAACGTACCGCCGTCGACGTGAACGGTCGTGCCGGTGACGAAGCCGGAGAGGTCGGACGCGAGGAACACCACGACACCCGCGACATCGGCCGGCTGACCGAAGCGACCGAGCGGCACCCACGTGGGGATCAGGTGCTGCTCGTCGGGCCCGACCCACTTGGAGTACGGCACCTGCAGCGTCTCGGTCACGTCGGGAGCGACCGCGTTCACCCGCACACCGGCGTGCGCGTACTCGACCGCGAGCGATCGGGTGAAGCCGGTGATCGCGGCTTTGAACGCGGAGTACACGGCACGGGTCGGGATCGCGCGGAACGCCTCGATCGTGGAGACGTTGACGATGCTGCCACCGGCACCCTGGTCGACGAGATGCGGGAGCACCGCGCGCGAACACGCGAACACGTGCGCGAGGTTGACCCGGTAGAGGTCGTCCCACTCGGCGTCGGTCTGCTCGTGGAACGCGGCGCGGCGCCCACCGAAATGACCCACGTTGTTGACCAACACATCGACGCGACCGAAGTTGTCGCGCGCGGCGGTGACAAGGGCCTCGGCGGCGCCGTCGTCGCGCACGTCGCACACGACGCCGACGACCCGCTCCCCGGCCGCGACCTGCGCGGCGCGGGCGCGCTCGGGGTCGATCTCGGCGAACACCACCGCCGCGCCTTCGCTCGCGAACCGCTCGACGACTCCCCGACCGATCCCCCCGCCGCCGCCGGTGACGATGGCGACCTTGCCGTCGAGGAGTCCGGGCATCGTCGGCCGATCAGACGAGAGCGGCGTGCCGCCGAAGGGCGTGCAGACGCTCGGCGAGCGGCACTCCGGGAAAGTGCACGATGTGCGGACGCGGCGACGGATCGTCGGGGATGCTGTTCCATGCCTGGTCGAGGAAGCCGACTCCTCCCCGCCAGCGCGACGGAACCAACGGACGGACGCCGCGCACGTGGCGGTACCCGAGCAGGTGGTTCACCGCCGCGTTCTCCCACCAACGGTCGTGCACGAAGCGACGCTGCGACCACACGCGCTCGAGGAACCGCGTCGACCGCTCGCCGCCGCGCAGTGCGACGACACCCGTGTTGGGGATCCGGCCGTATTCACTGCGGTGCTCGACGAGATGCAGGAATCGATCGGGCTCGAGCACATCGGCGATGTCGGGCGCGCCGTCGAGCACCAGTGCATCGCAGTCGATCCACACGACGAGGTCGCTCTCCCCGACGAGCTGATGGAGCAACACGACCTTGTCCCACGCGGGAGGACGGCCGCGCGACAACCGTTCGTGCAACACCACGAGCTCGTAGCCGTGTGCGTTCGCGTACCGTTCGAGCGCCGGACCGGTGACGTCGAACAACTCGACGTGACCGCCGTACGCGGCGGTGCAGAGCACCTTTCGCCTCACGCGCCGGCCCGGCGTTCGCGCGCCCGCCGCAGTACCCGCTCCGCGATCGCCGTCTCCGCGTTCGCGCCGCGCGCTTTCACGGTCACCCGATCGGGCCGGTCGCTGTAGTAGTGCACGGCAATCGCCGGCAGCTCCAACGGATCGCAATCGTCCGTGAGCTGGAGCATGAGGTCCCAGTCGGAGAAGTGGTCGATCGACTCGTCGAACCGGACCGCCGAGGGCCGGTGGGCGATGACGTTCTGGTCGACGATGTTCGACCGCATCATCGCGTCGCGGTCCCAGGCCAGGAACTGCACGATGGGCATCGAACGACCGTCGTATCCCTGGTGGCGCACGTCGTCGTCGACGACGCGCGCGCCGTAGGCGACCTGCGTCTCGGGATACTCGGTGAACGCCCACACCACCGCGCGCAGCCAATCCGGGTCGAGGCGATTGTCGTCGTCGAGGTAGACGACGACGTCACCGTTGACACGGTCGAGCGCGTGGTTGCGCGCGACCGACGACCGGCCCGGCGTCCCGAGGGTGAACGGACGGATGCGCGGATCGTTCTCGGCCATCTTGCGCAGGCGCGCCGCGGTGTCGTCGGTCGATGCATCGTCGACGACGAGCAACTCCCAGTTCGAGTAGCTCTGGCGCCGGACCGAGTCGACCGCGCGTTCGATCAGGTCGGCCCGATTGCGGGTCGGCAGCACCACCGAGACGAGGAGTGATTCGGGGAGCTCGACATGGTCCAACCACGCCGCCACCTCCGCGATCGAAGCGAGTCGTTCGACGTCGGTGACGCGGCCCCCGAGGATCCCGACCTGATCGCGCACGTTCAACGTTTCGCTGTGCGCCGCGTGCAACGCCTGCGACAGGCCGACCGCGAACCGCTGGAGCCAGACGTCGGAGCGAACGTCGAACGCGGTACGGGAGTACGGACGGCGCCCACTCGGGCGGACCGGCGCGTCACTCAACAAGGGGCGGGACAACGGCGCCGAAGGCCGGCCCGACGTGCGCGCCTCGGCGGGAAGGAGGTCGACGCGCGCGATCCCGTCGATCGCGGGCGGTTCGACTCCGAGCGACGCCGCGAGAGTCGGGGCGACGTCGAACACGGGTATCGAACCCGGTCGCCGACCGGGAGCGATACCGCGACCGCGCGCGAGGAGCAACCCTCCCCGGTGGTGATCTCCCGTCCGCCACTGCTTGTACGGCGCGGTCACCACGCCGGTTGCCGGCGACCACACGGTGTCGATGGGCGCATCGCGATTCCATTCGACGATGAGATCGCCGAGCGGGTCGCCGTCGAACCGTTCGTAGTGGTCGTCGGTGACGTGGACCGCGGCGACCACCTGCTCGCCCGTGTCGACGTTGATCAGTTCGAGGAGACGTTCGGCCAACCACTCGGCGACCTCGCGCTTGCGCGCGGCGCGGATGCGGCCGTCGGGCTCGCGCCCGTCGAGGTTCAGGCGAACCGACCCGAACACGGAGTCGTTCGGTTGCATCCACCAGCGCCGCTCGCCGAGCCAGGCCGGGATGTCGACGGTTCGACCGTCGGTGCCCATCGCCCCTTGCGAGGCGGCGAGCCGGCGGCGGACGTCGATCAACGACGACAGCGCGCGCCGGCGCGTGGGTCGGGGGAGCGCGTTCGCGGCGTTGTCGACCAGCCGGGTGAAACGGCCGCGGAGGTCGGTGCGCGACGCGTACTCGTCGATGCGCCACAGCACCGGGTCGAGCACACAAGTGCCGTCGTAGTGAGCCCGCATCCCGTGCGAGAGATGCACGTACACCGTCGCGTCGTCGCCGGCGTGGTCGATCAACTCACCGAGACCGGCGTCGAGCGCCGAGTAGACCGCCCGCAGCGGGTCGCCGCCGAGCGCCGTCTGCTCCTCGGGGTCGTGCCAAGGGTGCGTCTCGTCGTGCACCTTCCAGAACTGGTGCCCCGCGCAGTGCGACTCGCCGAAGACCGTGAAGAACAGGTCCCACCCGCCCTGATCGAGCAAGTCACGCGACAACGCCGTCTTCTGGCGCACCCCTTCGAGCATCTCGTCGAGCAGGGTCTGATTCTCCGCGGTGGTGCGGTGCTCGCCCGAGCGATGCGACACGTCGCACGGCGCATGGTGCGGGAACGGCGCGGTCCGGGTTCCCGGGAGGTGCGGACCGTACGTCGCGTTGATCTCTTCGAGCAGCGACTCCGGGAACGTGCGTGTCCCCGCGTGGCGGTCGTGGCAGCCCCATTCGACGAGCTGCACACCGTTCAACTCGGTGGCCACCGCGGCATGCGGCGCATCCAACACCGCGACGCGGCCACCGGCATCCGACACCCACTTCCACACGGGCGGCTCCGTGCCGTACCCGCCGCCGTACGGACCGACCCATGCGGGCTGGTAAGTGCCGCCGCGGATCTGTCCGGAACAGAGGAACTGGTGGCGCGAAGGCGAGACCCCTGTGTAGATCGTCACCCAGTTGCTTCCGACGAGAAAACCGAGGGGACCCAACGTCTCCTGCGACGCGCTGTCGTCGAGCAAGCGCGCCAGTGTCGGCATCGAACCTTCGGCGGCGAACCGTTGCGCGAGCGTCAGGTCGCAGGCATCGAGCGCGACATACAGCGTTCGACTTCCCGCCCCGGTGCGCACGGGCGGCAGCATAGGCCGCCGCGCCGTGCGCGCTCGGGGGGATCGTCGATCAGGTCAACGCGATCGCGAGGACCTCGCGCACGTCTCGGACCGGGTGCACGTTCAACAGGTTGCGCACCTGCTCGGGCACGTCGTCGAGATCGGGCTCGTTGTCGATCGGGATGACGACATCCGTCAATCCCGCTCGGTGTGCCGCGAGCAGCTTCTGCTTCAGCCCACCGATCGGCAGCACGCGACCCTGCAACGTGACCTCACCGGTCATCCCGACGTTCGGCTTCACCGGGCGTCCGGTGACCAACGACGCGAGCGCCGTCGTCATCGTGATGCCGGCGGACGGACCGTCCTTCGGGATCGCACCGGACGGCACGTGCAGGTGGAACTTGCGGTGCTCGAACGCACCCGGAAGCACGCCGAGCTCGACCGCGTTCGCTCGCACGAACGAGAGCGCGATCTGCGCCGACTCCGACATGACGTCACCGAGTTGTCCGGTCACTTGCAGACCGGGCTCGCCGTCCATCGCCGTCACCTCGATCGTGAGCACGTCGCCTCCGGCCCCGGTGACGGCCAGACCCGTCGCGAGCCCGGGGATCGCGGCGCGCTCCGCGTCGTCGTGACGGAAGCGCGGACGACCCACGTACTCCTTGAGGTCGGGCTCGTCGACCACGACGGTCGCCGTCTCGGCGCCGGCCACCTTCCGCACGGTCTTACGGGCGATCTTGCCGATCTGCCGTTCCAGACCGCGAACGCCGGCCTCGCGCGTCCATCCGTCGACGAGCGCGTGGAACGCCGCGTCGGTGATGTCGAGCTCGTCCTCCCGCAACCCGGCCTTCGAACGCTGGCGCGGGAACAGGTGGTGCTTGGCGATCGAGACCTTCTCGTCCTCGGTGTAACCGTCGAGCGTGACGATCTCCATCCGGTCGAGCAATGGTCCGGGGATCGTGTCGAGCTGGTTCGCGGTCGCGAGGAACAACACGTCGGAGAGATCGAGGTCGAGCTCGAGGAAGTGGTCGCGGAACGTGTGGTTCTGCGCCGGGTCGAGCACCTCCAACAGCGCGCTGGCGGGATCACCCGACCATCCGCCCTGTTGCAGCTTGTCGATCTCGTCGATCAGCACGACGGGGTTCATCGCCTTCGCCTCGGTCAGGGCCCGCACGATGCGGCCGGGACGCGAACCGACGTATGTACGACGGTGACCGCGGATCTCCGCCTCGTCGCGCACGCCGCCGACGGCGACCCGCACGAACGGACGACCCAATGCACGCGCGACCGACTCACCCAGCGACGTCTTGCCGACGCCGGGCGGGCCGACGAGCGCGAGGATCGCGCCCGAGCCGCGACCGCTCTCGACTCCGAGTCCGCGCTCGCGCCTCAGCACGCGCACGGCCAGGAACTCGAGGATGCGATCCTTCACGTCGGCGAGGCCTTCGTGATCGGCGTCGAGCACGCCCCGCGCGGCGGGAATGTCGTTGCTCTCCTCCGCGTGCTCACCCCACGGCAGCTCGACGACCGCGTCGAGCCAGTTGCGCACCCACGCCTGCTCGGGGTTCTGCTCGCCCATGCGCTCCAGCCGGTCGAGCTCTTTGTCGACCGCGAGACGCATCGAGTCGGGCAGGTCCTTGTCGTCGAGCTTGGCGCGGTACTCGGCGACGATGTCGTCGTCGCCGTCGCCGAGCTCCTTGCGAATCTCGCTCAGTTGGCGACGGAGCAACAGCTCGCGCTGCTGCTTGTCGAGACCGTCGGTGACGTTGGTGCGGATCTCCGCCTTGAGCTCGAGATCGGCGAGCGTCTCGCGCATCCAGGCGAGCACGAGCTCGAGGCGCGCTTCCACTTCGACGGTCTCGAGCAGTTCGACGCGCTGGTCCATCGACAGCTCGGGCGAGTACGCCGCGGTGTCGGCCAGCTGGCCGGGGTCGTCGACGCCCGCGAGCACGTCGGCGATGCGACGCGCACCGCGGTGCTCGAGGATGGTCTCGACGACGGCCTTGTATTCGCGGGCCAGCTCGAGGGCGCGAACGCTCGGCTGCGGTTCGTCGAGCTCTTCCACCTGGACGTGCAACGCGCCGTGGGCGCCGAGCTCACCGGTACCGACGCGGGCCCGGTTGACGCCACGGATCACGAGCGCGCGGGTGCCGTTCGGGAGGTCGCCGGCGCTCTCGATCTGGGCAATCGTCCCCACGCGAGCGAACCGGCCGTCGACCCGCGGCACGAGCACGATCCGGCCGCCGGCATCGGCAGCCGCCGCGCCCGCCCGCTTCGCCTCGTCGGTTTCGAGTGCGATCGTGACCACCATCTGCGGCAGCACGACGCCTTGGGTAAGGGGCAACAGGGGCAGGAGTTGAGTCTTGGTGTCTGACATAGTGCCGGGTGTAACGACGGAAAGTGATTCCCGATTCCCTTGGTCGGATTTCTCACGGTTATCCCATGACCCCCGCCACAAACGTCCTGCTCATCACCGCCGACCAGTGGCGGGGCGACTGCCTCGGCGCGGCCGCGCACCCGGTCGTGCGCACGCCGAACCTCGACCGCCTGGCCGCGGGCGGGGTCTCGTTCCGCCGCCATTTCGCGCAGGCCGCGCCCTGCGGACCGAGCCGGGCGGCGCTGTACACCGGCATGTACCTGATGAACAACCGCTCGGTGCTGAACGGCACGCCGCTCGACGCCCGCCACGACAACGTCGCGTTGGTGGGTCGCCGGCTGGGATACGAGCCCGCGCTGTTCGGCTACACCGACACCAGCATCG
>DASYJT010000004.1:0-20359 GCA_035996165.1 Acidimicrobiia bacterium | reverse complement strand
GAGTCGACACCGCCCGACAGCCCGCAGATCACTCGCTCGGTCCCGACCTGGGCGCGGATCTCCGCGACCGCGTGCTCGATGATCGACACGTTCGTCCAGGTCGGACGGCAGCCCGCGGCGTCGAACAGGAACGCCTTCAGGATCTGCATCCCGTGCTCGGTGTGCACCACCTCGGGATGGAACTGCACCGCGTAGATCCCGCGATCGCGGTCTTCGAAGCCGGCGACGGGAACCGCGTCGGTGCGGGCCGTCACCGTGAAGCCCGGCGGCGCGGTGGTGATCGAGTCGCCGTGACTCATCCACACCACCTCGTCGACCGGGAGGTCGGCGAACAGCAACGAAGAGCCCTCGACGTGCAACTCAGTGCGGCCGTACTCACCGTGCCCGGTCTTCGCGACCTCGCCGCCCAGATCGCGGGCGACGAGTTGCGCGCCGTAACAGATGCCGAGGACGGGAACGCCCGCTTCGTACACCGCGGGATCGATGTCGGGCGCGCCGGGCACGTGCACCGATGCCGGGCCACCCGAAAGGATGATCGCCTTCGGCTTGCGCGCGAGCATCTCGGCGACGGGCATCGAGCGCGGCACGATCTCGCTGTAGACGTGCACCTCGCGCACCCGCCGCGCGATCAGTTGCGCGTACTGCGCCCCGAAGTCGACGACGAGGACGAGGTCGGGGGAGTCGTTCACGCCCCTCAGGCCATTCCGATGCCCTGCGCGCGCTGCAGCGACTTGCCTTCGGTCTTCAGCGCGGGGGCGACCATCACTTCGGCCTTCTGGAATTCCTTGACGGTCTCGTAACCCGTCGTTGCCATCGACGTGCGCAGCGCGCCGAAGAGGTTGAGCGTTCCGTCGTTCTCGTGGGCCGGACCGGTCAGGATCTCGGCGAGCGTCGCCTTTTGCCCGGCGTAGACGCGCGCGCCGCGGGGCAACGTGGGGTGGAAGGTGGCCATACCCCAGTGGTAACCGCGCCCGGGCGCCTCGTACGCGGTCGCAAGAGGCGAACCGATCATCACCGCGTCGGCGCCGCACGCGATCGCCTTGGCGATGTCGCCGCCGGTCGACATGCCGCCGTCGGCGATGACGTGCACGTACACGCCCGTCTCGTCGAGATGACGGATTCGAGCGCCCGCCGCGTCGGCGATCGCCGTCGCCTGGGGCACGCCGATGCCGAGCACGCCCCGGCTCGTGCAGGCGTGGCCGGGGCCGACGCCGACGAGCACGCCGACCGCGCCCGTGCGCATGAGGTGCAGCGCGGTCGAGTACGACGCGCACCCGCCGACGATCACGGGGAGCTCGAACTCGCGGATGAACTTCTTCAGGTTGAGCGGTTGGCGCGCGGGGTCGTGCGAGACGTGCTCCGCCGACACGACCGTGCCTTGCACGACCAGGACGTCGAGCTCGGCGTCGAGCACGTGCTTCGCGTACTGCTCGACCCGCTGCGGCGTGAGTGACGCGGCGGCGATGACGCCACTGGCCTTGATCTCACGGATGCGCTGCGGGATGAGCTCGTCTTTGATCGGCTCGTCGTACAGCTCTTGCATCCGGCGCGTCGCCTTCTCGGGCGGCAGCGTGGCGATCTCCTCGAAGATCGCGTCGGGATCCTCGTAGCGCGTCCAGATGCCTTCGAGGTTCAAGCACGCGAGACCGCCGAGCTTGCCGATCTCGATCGCGCTCGCCGGTGAAACGACGCCGTCCATCGCGGCCGCCATCATCGGCAGCTCGAACTTGTACGCGTCGACCTCCCACGTGATGTCGACGTCTTCGGGATCGCGCGTGCGCCGGCTCGGCACGATCGCGATGTCGTCGAACCCGTAGGCCCGGCGTCCGGACTTTCCGATCCCGATCTCAACTTCCACGGTTCCTCCGGTGTCGTCGGCTCACCTCGGAATTTCCCAGGATATCCATCTCCTGCTCCGAACCTGCGACCCGCCGGGAATGACGCGCGGTGCTACGCGCTCGCGCCCGTGCAGAACCCGATCTTGTCGGTGTGGTCGGTGCCGTCGGCGCAGTGGAGATCGACGTTGGCGTGACTGAAGATTCCCTGCGGGCTGTCCCAACCGGGAACGACCCACGCGTGCACCATCCACAGCGTCTCGCGCATGAATTGACCGTGCAGCGCGTCGCACGCCGACTTCTGGACGTTCGAGTCGGGCGGATACGGGATGCCGATCTTGCCCTTTTCGAAGGTGATGCAAAGGTTGGTGTGGCGATGCCAGTGGTCGTTGGGGCCCGCGAACCCACTGGGCGGGTTCACGTTGAACGACCCGTACATCAGGCCGACCACACGCGAGGTGGGCGCGGTGCCTTGGTAGATGAGCGACAGGGGGTGGACCGGATCGATCGTGGCGGTGTGGTTGAGGTACGACGCCGAGCTCGCGCTGATCGAGACGTAGTGCGCACCCGCGCCGGGCGTGAACTTGCCGGCCAGGATGTAGCCCGCCTTCGTCGCGTCCGACACCGTCGGGTACTGCAGGGCCGCGGCCCGGGCCAGGATCAGCTCGTTCGCGAGCTCTTGGCGCTGGGGCGGGGTCAGGGACTTGTCGGGGCCGAACTCGGCCTTTTCGTCGACGTTGGTGCGCAGCCCGATGGCAGTCGGCTGGGAAGTGGTCGTCACCACCGCTGGCGCGGGCGTACGCACGGCTGTTGTCGGCTCGCCGACCGTGGTGTGGCTCGTCGACGACGAGCACGCCGCTCCGAGCACGACGGCGGAGACGACCGCCGCCAGTACGCCGCCGGTACCCAGACGTCGAGTCTGTCGCATAACCAACGAGCCTAACGCCGTTCCGGCCCGGCGCGACAGGTCAGTCGGTGGCCTCGGCGAAGGCCTCCGAGAGCCATGCGCCCAGTTGATCGTCCACGTCGTCGACCGTCCGCAACTTCACCTCGTTCGCGACCCGGGTCGCCGAGATCCGGATCGACCGCGCCACCCGGGCATCGTCCACCACCCGCGACACGTAGAAGGAGCACGACATCCAGCGCGACTTCGGTCGCAGCTCCGCCAGCTTGCGGTCGGACTTGAGGAAGACACCGACCTGCACGGCGTCGGCGTGGACCGGGCCGAGCGGCCGCAGCCGATCCATCACGGCCGCGAAGATGGCCCGGAACTCCGGCGGCTTCCCGCGGAATGTCTCGTCGACACTGTTGCCGGGAAGGCACGTGTGCGACTGGTGCGCTCGCGCGAACTCACGGTCGCAGCGAGGACACGTCCAGCGCGCCAAGGGTCAACGCTCCGCGACGAGGTGGGCGAAGAAGCTCGTGAGGATGCGAGCGGTCGCGCCCCACACGGTCTCGTCCTCGAGATCGTAGAAGTGCACGTCGAAGCTGAACGTGTTCGTGTCCCAGTGCTCCTCGCGGTACGACTCCGGATCGAGGAGCTCCGACAGCTTCACCTCGAGCGTCCGCACGACCTCGCTCGGGTTCGGCGTCAGAACCGGCGGACCGGCCAAGAATCCGACGTAGGGAGTGATCGTGAAACGCGTCGCGACCGTGCCGATGCCGTCGAGGCGCGCGACGACTTCCACGTCGCTCGGGGCCAGCCCGACCTCCTCGTGCGCCTCCCGCAGCGCGGTGTCGCGCAGGTCGGCGTCGAGCGCCGGGTCGAACTTGCCACCCGGGAACGCGATCTCGCCGCGGTGCGACGACATCGTCTCGGGCCGCTTGATGAGCACGACCGATGCCTCGCCGTTCGCTTCGTAGAGCGCGACGAGCACCGCCGCCGCCTGGCTGCCTTCGACGTTCGGGCCCTTCTCGACCGCGGGCGGCAGATCGGCCAGCCGTCGGCGGATCTGGGCAAGAGTGAACCGGCGCTGCGCGGGCGTCAGCTCCGACCACGGAGGTGGTCCCCCCGGGCGAAACGACTGCGGACGCGGAATGCGCTGTTGTCCCCCGCGCCGAATCACCACTTGACGGATCGTACCGAGGCTCGCCGATCGGACTGAGCCCGTGCGAAACTCCCGCCCCTATGACCTGGAACCTCGCAACTGCGTTCGAGTCGGTAGCCGATGCGATCCCCGATCGGGTCGCGTTGATCCAGGGCGACCGCCGGATCTCGTGGCGATCGTTCGACGAGCGCGCGGCACGTATCGCCGCCGCCTTCACCGCCGCCGGGCTCGGGCCCGACTCGAAGGTCGCGTCGTACATGTACAACTGCAACGAGTACACCGAGGCCCTGTACGGCACGTTCAAGATGCGCGGCGTCCCCGTCAACGTGAACTACCGCTACCTCGAAGACGAGCTGGTCTACCTGCTCGACAACTCCGACGCCGAAGTGCTGTTGTTCCACGGGTCGCTCGGCGACCACGTCGCCAAGGTGCGCGACCGCGCGCCGAACGTGAAGCTCTGGATCCAGGTCGACGACGGCTCACCGCAGCAGGCCTTCGCCGCGGAATACGAAGAGCTGCTCGCGCGCCACACTCCGATGGAACGCATCGAACGCAGCGGCGACGACCTCTACTTCCTCTACACCGGCGGTACCACGGGCATGCCCAAGGGCGTGATGTGGCGGAACGAGGATCTCTTCGGCGTGCTCGGCGACGGCGCGTATCCGCTGGCCGGACTGACCCGACCCGACACGATGGCCGAGGTCGGTCCGATCGCCAAGGCCCAGGTCGACGCGGGCGCGAACCGCGTGCAGCTGCCGGCGTCGCCGCTCATGCACGGGACCGGTGCGTTCACGACGTTCCAGTCGCTGTTCCTCGGCGCGTCGATCGTGACGCTGGTAGGCCGGCATTTCGATCCGCACGAGTTGTGGCAGACCGTGCAACGCGAGCGCGTCACCCAGATGGCGATCGTCGGCGACGCGTTCGCGAAGCCGATGCTGCGCGCGCTCGAGGAAGCCGAGGCCGAGGGCACGCCGTACGACATCTCCTCGCTGGAGATCATCATCAGCTCGGGCGTCATGTGGTCGGCCGAGGTGAAGCACGGCCTCATGGAACGGGGCAACTTCATCTGTTACGACTCGCTCGGCTCGAGCGAGGGCGTGGGCTTCGCGGGTTCGATCAGCGCGGCCGGCATGGAGCACAAGACGGCGAAGTTCTCGATCGGCGCGGCCGCGAAGGTGTTCACCGATCAGGGCGTCGAGGTGGTGCCGGGATCGGGCGAGGTCGGCCGGCTCGCCGTCGGTGGGCACATCCCGCTCGGCTACTACAAGGACAAGACCAAGTCGGACGCGACGTTCGTCGTCATCAACGGCGCGCGCTGGTCGGTGCCGGGCGACTTCGCCAGCGTCGAGGCCGACGGCACCATCACGCTGCTCGGGCGCGGATCGGTCGTCATCAACTCGGGCGGCGAGAAGATCTTCCCCGAAGAGGTGGAAGAAGCGGTGAAGGTGCATCCCGCCGTCGCCGACTGCCTCGTGGTCGGCGTTTCCGACGAGCGCTTCGGCGAGGCGGTCACCGCGGTCGTGTCGTTGCGCCCGGGCACCCAGGCGACGCCCGACGAGCTGACCGCCGCGCTCGAGCCCCTCGCGCGCTTCAAGCGCCCGCGCCGGTTCGTCATCGTCGACGAGGTCAAGCGCGGCCCGAACGGCAAGGCCGACTACAAGTGGGCCAAAGCCGAAGCCGCCCAAACGCCCTGAACGCGAAAATGGCGTGAGCTCCGGGATGTACCCGAGGCTCACGCCGTTTCGGAACCCTGACGGGTTGCTACTTCTTCTTCTTGCCCGTCTGCTTCGCGAGCACGTCGCGCGAGCTGAGGATGAGCAGGTCTTCGCCGTCGACGGTGATCTCGGTGCCGCCGTACTTCGAGTACACGACGGTGTCGCCGACCGTGAGGTCGATCGGGATCAGCTCGCCACTGTTCTCGGCCCGGCGCCCGGGACCGATCGCGAGGACTTCGCCCTGCTGGGGCTTTTCCTTCGCGGTGTCCGGGATGACGAGGCCGCTGTGGGTCGTCTCCTCGGCCTCTGCGGGCCGGACGACGATTCGGTCCTCCAACGGCTGCAAGTTCATCGGTGCGCCTCCATTTTCGAGCTTGGCATATTCGAGCTTTGAATCGAGCTTTGGCAGGTGAGCCGGCATCTGGACGCCCGGTTCGAGCGTCACGTACGCGGCAATCCGGACGAGTGCGTTGGTTGGCACTCTCCAGGTTCGAGTGCTAACCGTACCAAGGTCGCCCGGCTCAGACAAGCCGGAGATTCGGCACCACGGGCGCTTCGAGGGGGGTCGGACCGTCGGCGGCCAGGCGGTACGCGCCGACCGCGGCGACCATGGCCGCGTTGTCGGTGCACAGGTCGATGCTCGGCAGGACCACCTTCAACCGACCCGTGTCGGCGAGGCCGGCGAGCCGGGCGCGCAGCGCCGAGTTCGCCGCGACGCCACCGCCGGCGACGACGGTGTCGATCCCCACCTGGAGCGCCGCGGCCTGGAGCTTTTCCACGAGCACGTCGACGATGGCGGCCTGGAACGACGCGGCGATGTCGGCGACCTCGGCCTCGGGATGCTTGCGGACGTATTGCACGACCGCCGTCTTCAATCCGGAGAACGAGAAGTCGAGGCCGTCGGTGCGCATGGGGCGGGGGAACCGGATGGCCTCCGGATCGCCCTCGCGCGCGAGCCGGTCGATCGCCGGGCCGCCGGGGTAACCGAGCCCGAGGAAGCGCGCGACCTTGTCGAACGCCTCGCCGGCGGCGTCGTCGACCGTCTGGCCGAGTACTCGATAGCTGCCGTGCCCGTCCATCGCGATCAGGAGCGTGTGGCCACCCGACACGATCAGCGTCACGAGCGGCGGCTCGAGTTGCGGGTCCTCGATCATCGCCGCGTACAGATGCGCTTCGTGATGATGCACCGCGACGTACGGCAGCGCGCTCGCGATGCTGATCGCCTTCGCCGCGCTCACCCCGACGAGCAACGCGCCCGCGAGACCGGGACCGCGCACGGCCGCGACCGCGTCGAGCTCGCCGAGCGACGAACCGGCCTCGACGAGCGCCTCCTCGATGACGTCACAGATCAGTTCGACATGGGCGCGGCTCGCGATCTCGGGAACGACTCCTCCGTAGCGCGCGTGTAGGTCGGCCTGGCTCGCGACAACCGACGAGCGCACGAGCCGCCCGTAGTCGACGACCGCCGCCGCGGTCTCGTCACACGACGTCTCGATGCCCAGGACGCGCATGCGGCTCACGACCATCCGCGGAGGCGCTCGAGCACCGTCGAGCCACGGATGCCGCGCTCGATGCCGCCCAGCTGCCGCCGGTACGCCGGCTCATTCACGTCGTACGCCCACATGACGAGCGCATCCTCTCCCGTGTCGGCGTAGTAGCCCTTGCGCACGCCCACCGCGGTGAACCCGAAACGCTTGTACATATCTTGGGCGGCGTGGTTCGACAGCCGCACCTCGAGTGTCATCGCGAGCGCGCCCCTCTCGATGGCTTCGTGCGCGAGCGCGAGGAGGAGCCGGGTCCCGATCCCGTTCCGGTGCCACGCGGGGTCGACCGCGATCGTGGTGACGTGACCGTCGGTGAGCGACATCATCAATCCCGCGTAACCCACCACCTCCCGGCCGACCTTGGCCACCACATACGAACGCGACGATCGCAGGGCGAGCTCGCTCACGAACAACGAATGCGACCACGGCCGCGGGTACACCTGCGCCTCGATCTTGACGACGTTGCGGAGGTGGCGTCGGCGCAACGGCGCGAGCCGGACTTCGAGGTCGGTGATCTCGGGCTCGGCCGCCATCAGATTCCCTTACGGTCCCAGGCCAGCTCCGCGTCGCTGCGGCGGAGATACATCGGCAGCACGTCGGCGGGCGCGCAGAAGTCTTCGCGTTCGTAGCGCGCAACCGCCAGCTCGGCCAAGGCACTGAGGCTCGGCGACGCGTGCGCCGGACCCGCGAGCTCGACGCGCGATCCGAGCGGAGCGAACGCGTCGGCGAACCGCAGAGACCCGTCGCCGCACACCAGCGCGTCCTCACCGCGGGCCTCGAGCTCGGCGACGAGGTCGTCGGGCGCGCCGAGCTCGTACTCGGAGACGCGCTGGACTCCTCCGGGGACCTGCAGATACATCGCCCAGTACAGCTCCTGGCGGCGGGCGTCGATGGTCGCCACGACCAGGCGCCGCGCGTACCGCAGCGGGTACGCGAGGAGATCGAGGCTGGGGATCGGGATCATCGGCACTCGCAACGACTGCGCGAGCACCTTCGCGGTCGTCACGCCGACCCGCAGGCCGGTGAACATGCCCGGCCCGATACCGACCGCGACCGCCGAGACCTGCGGGAGCGCGACGTCGGCGCGGGCACACAGCCACTCGATCGCGGGCGCGAGGGTCTCGGCGTGCCGAGGCGGGCTCGTTTCCGAGGTACCACCGAGCTCGACGCGTCCGAGCAGACCGTTCTCGTTCGCCAGCACCACGCCGATTCGGCGCGTCGCGGTGTCGAGACCGAGGATCAACATCAGGCGGTCCCGAGGTCGGGCGGGTGGAGGCCTGCGAGCGCGGACTCGAGCGCCGCACCACGCGTCGCCCACGCCGGACCGCGGGCCACGACTTCCACGAGGCGGCGATCGTCGCCCCCGTCGTCGCCATTGCTGTCGTCGTCGAGCATCGCGAGCCGTACGTCGATTCGCTCACGGGGCAGGACCAGCGCGATCGCCTCTCCCCACTCGACGATGGTCACGTGATCCTCGAGGAGCTCCTCGAATCCGAAGTCGTACAGCTCCTGGATCCGGTCGATTCGGTACACGTCGACGTGCGCGACGGGCACCCGGCCGTCGTACTCCTGCACGATCGTGAAGGTCGGGCTCGTCACCGGTTGCGTAACGCCGAGCGCGCGCGCCAGGCCCTTCGCGAGCGTGGTCTTTCCCGCACCGAGGTCGCCGGTGAGCACGACGAGGTCGCCGACGCCGAGCTGCGCGCCGATGGCCGCGCCGACCGCTTCCGTCTCGGCGGCGCCGTTCGTGGTGAGCGAGGTCGTGCTCATGGATCGCGCAGGAGCGCGCGCTTGACGTGTACGAAGTCGGCGCGCGACTCCGCGAGCGAGCGACCGCCCGAACGCAGCACGGCCGACGGATGCAACGTGGGGATGAGAACGGCGCGGTGTCCGGCGCGGGTGAACTCGAATTCCGTCCCTCGTATCTTCGTGATGCCCTCCTTGGTGGAGAGCAGCAATTTCGTGGCGAAGTTGCCGAGCGTGACGATGACGCGCGGGCGGATGAGCTCGAGCTGGCGGTCGAGCCACGGCGCGCATGCCTCGATCTCGTCGGGCTGCGGATCGCGATTGCCCGGCGGACGGCACTTCACGACGTTGGCGATATAGACGTCGGCGCGCGTGAGCCCGATTCCCTCGATGAGCTGCGTGAGGAGCCCGCCGGCCCGCCCGACGAACGGTTCGCCCTTCAGGTCTTCCTGCTCGCCCGGCCCTTCCCCGACAAACATCAGCTCGGCGGTCGGCGAACCGACCCCGAACACCACTTGTGTGCGACTCGTCGCGAGCTTGCACAACGTGCATCCGGATGCAACCGCCGCGACTTCGGGCAGCGTGGTGCCGGCATTCGCGGCCGGGTGCGAGGAGGCAGTGAGCGGGTCGGAGGTCACGGCGCTCCCAGGGACGAGACGCGCATGTTACCGGTCGGATCCCGGCGTCGGCCCGGGCACCGAACCGCGGATGGCCTCGGCCACAACGTCGGCGGCGGCGAGTTGGAGCCGGTCGACGCTCGGCTCGTCCCGCGTGGTCGTGCCCGACGACGTGCCGGTCGCGACCGCGAACGCGACATCACCGTCGAAGCGCGTGTGCGCGGGCCGCAACGCACGCGCGAACCCGTCGTGCGCACTCTGCGCCATGAGGAAGCACTCCGATTTGTCGAGCGCGGCGTCGGTGACGACGACCACCAGCGTCGTGTTGGCGCGGCGTTCCTCGAACGGCTCCGGAGCGGGGAAGCCGGGCGCGCCGGCGGCGGCCGTCGAGCCCGCCCGTGTCGATCCGTCGGCCGCGACGACATCGCCGAGCGCGTTCACCACGGCAAGCGCCCCGACCTGTACACCGTCGACAACGGTCGCGGCGACACCGATCCCGCCGGGTACGGCGCCGGGGCGGCCGCGCCATTTGCCGACCGTCGCGCCGGCACCTGCGCCGACGCGTCCGGGCTCCCAGCGCTCGTCGCGCGCCGCCACGACCGCGGCCTCGTACCCGTCGTCGGCTCCCGGCGGCGCGCCGGTCGCCTCCAACAGGTCGAAGACGCATGCGGCCGGCACGATCGGCACCGACCCGCCCGCGGTCGCGTAGCCCTGCCCGCGCTCGGCGAGATAGCGCACGACCCCGTCGGCGGCCGCGAGACCGAACGCCGAACCCCCCGCGAGGACGATCGCGTCGATGCGCGCCACGGTACGAACGGGATCGAGGAGGTCGAGCTCCCGGGTCGCGGGTGCGCCGCCGCGCACCTCGGCCGAACCGACGGCGCCCGCCGGGAAGAGCATCACCGTCACGCCGGTGCCGGCGCGCGTGACGTTTCCGACGCGTACCCCGGCGATCGCGAAGCTCGACACGGGGTCAGCCCGGGCGGCCGCTCACGCCCTGGACCGCATGCGCGAAGTCGACGATCATCCGGTCGAGCTCCTCGGTGCGCTCGAGCATGAGCATGTGGCCGCCGTCGGGCATCAGCTCGAGCCGCGCGCCCGGGATCAGCCGCGCGATGCGTTTGGCCTCCGACGGCGGCGTCAACACGTCGGCAGTGCCACCGACGACCAGTGTCGGGATGCGAACATTCGGCAGCGCGGCCGTGAGATCGAGCCCGACGAGCACGCGCGGCGCATCGCGTCTCGTCTCCGGCGGGCACTCGCCCATCATCTTGCGTACGAGCTCGACGTGACTCGGGCTCGGGTTCTTGCCGAATCCGACGCGCGCCGCGAGGAAGCCGAGGTTCGGAGAGTCCCACAACCACTGCGCGTCGGGGGTGCGCTTCAAGATCTTCTCGGCGCGCGCCTTCGTGCGCGTGGAGCGCGAACCGAGCGGCGTGTACGCAAGTGTCGACAGCAGCACGATGCCGGCCACCCGTTCCGCGGCGATCTCGGGGAACTGGGTGACGAAAGACTGCACGGCGACGCCGCCCATGGAGTGACCGACCAGCACGGCGCCCCGCAGGTCGAGGCGCTCGAGCACGGTCTTGACGTCGCGTCCCAGATTCTCGAGCGAATGACCTTCGGCGCCGAGCACCGAACGGCCGTGCCCGCGGTGGTCGAACGCGATCGTGCGAAAGCCCTCTTTCGGCAGCTCCTCGAGCTGATGGAACCAGGTGCGCGTCGAGAGCGTGACTCCGTGCGACAACACGATGGGCGGGTCGAGCTCATTGCCCTGTTCGACGACGTAGATGCTCCCGCGGTCGTGCGTGTCGAGGACGTGATCGACGTACTGGGCCGTGTCGAGCGCGCGCGACGCGTCGCCGTCGGGGGCGCGCCGCATGCGGCGCGCCGCCGCGCGCTGCGCGCCGTACGCGACCGCCACCGCGCTCCCGACCGCACCTGCCGCGATCCCGACGCGCTGTACGACATTCACTCGCAACTCCGGTTCACACGCAACTCCGGTTCACAAGTATCTCCGAGGGACACGCGGGCCGACTCCGCAGACGATCGTGTAGGCGATTGTGCCCATCTTCGCCGCCCATTCGTCGGCGGTGATCCGATCGTCGCCCTGCGCCCCGATCAGCACGACCTCGTCGCCGACCGCGATCGAATCGTCGCCGACGTCGACCATCAGTTGGTCCATCGTCACGGTTCCCGCGATCGGCCGGCGGCACCCGCGTATCAGCACCTCGCCACCATGGTGCGAGAGCTCGCGCGGCACGCCGTCGGCGTAACCGATCGGGACGGTCGCGAGCGTGGTCGGGGCGGTCGCCTCGTAACGAAGCCCGTACGACACGCGCGCACCCGCGGGAACTCCGAAGACGTGCGAGACGCGCGCTTTCACGGCCAGCGCGGGAACGAGGTCGACGCGCCCGGCCAGCGCCGGCGATGGTGCGATCCCGTAGATACCGATACCCACGCGCACCATGTCGTAGCGCGCGTCCGGGATCGCGATCGCGCCCGCCGTGTTGCACGCGTGCACGATGCCGGTCGGTATCCCACTCGACCGGATCGCAGCGAGCACACCTTCGAACGTCACCTGCTGCGCGTGGGTGTAGTCGTTGCCCGGCTCGTCGGCGACCGCGAAGTGCGTGCAGACACCCGCGAGGCGCAGCTCGGCGCGGTCGGCGACATGCGCCGCGAGCTCGACTGCGTCGGCGGGATCACAACCGACGCGGTGCATGCCGGTGTCGACCTTGAGGTGAACGTCGAGCGGTTGGTTCGCACCGTGGGTGCGCACCGCCTTCGCCAGCACGTCGATGCCCGCGGGCGTGTACACGACGGGCGTGAGCCGATGGGCCACCACGGTCTCGGCCGCAGCGGGAACCGGCTCCGCGAGCACGAGGATGGGCGCATCGATTCCGGCGTCGCGCAACTCCACACCTTCCTCGACGAGCGCGACCGCGAGGAAGTCGGCGCCCGCCTCGATCGCGGCGCGGCCGACCGGCACGGCTCCGTGGCCGTAGCCGTCGGCCTTCACGACCGCGCACACCGCGGCGGGGGCGACGAGCGCCTGCAGCGAGCGGACATTCGCGCGCACGGCTTCGAGGTCGACCTCGGCCCACACCGGCCGCAACGCATCCACCTCAGGTGGTCCGCGCGATGAAACGCACGATGTCGGCGCGCGCGACGATCCCGACGACCTTGCCCGCCTCGTCGACGACCGGGATGCTGTTCACACCGCGCTCGTGCAGGATCGACGCGACGTCTTCCAAGGTCGCGTCGGACGTGACGGTCGGCGGATCGGTCTGCATGATGTCGCCGACGGTCGCGCCCGCGATCTTCTTGAGCTCCTTCTCCAGATGTTTCATCTCGCCGGGGAAGGCCATACCGAGCCCGAGAAAGTTGATGAACGTCGGTACATGCACTCGCGCCTCGGACGCGATGAGATCGTCGTCGCGCAGGATGCCGACCAACTTGCCGTCGACGTCTACTACGGGGAGAGCGCCGACGTTGCGCTCGGCCAACACGTCGGCCGCGTGCTCGACCTTCTCGTCGGGATGCAGCGTCAGCACCGGATTCGTCATCACGTCACGCACGAGCGTGGTGCGGGGCATTCAGCGCTCCCAGGGATCGAGTCCGGACCGGAGGATCTCCAGCGTAGGGTGCAGCGCTCCGATCAGGTCCGTCGCGATGAGGTCGTCGGCCGTCCCGGCCACCGTCGCGGCGCGTCCGTGTACGTACGCACCGGCCGCGGCCGCGTCGAAGGGCGCGGCGCCGCCCGAGAGAAGCCCGACGATGATGCCCGTGAGCACGTCGCCGGTTCCCGCGGTCGCGAGCGCGGGCGAGTCGGTCCGGTTGATCACGGCGCGGCCGTCGGGCGCGGCGATGACCGTGCCCGGACCCTTCAGCAACACGATCGATTCGAGCCGAGCCGCGAGATCGCGGGCGGCCGCCACGCGATCGGGGTCGACCGCCTTGTTCGCGAGTCGGGCGTACTCACCGGCGTGCGGCGTGAGGATCGCGGGTGGGAAACCCGCGGCGCGGCGCGCGTGCAGCGCGGACGGATCGTCGGCGAGCGCGTTCAGCGCGTCGGCGTCGACGACGATCGGTATCGGGCACTCGGCGACGACCCGGCGCACGGCGTTCTGCGTCGGCGCCGCGCGTCCGAGCCCCGGGCCGATCGCGAGTGCGTGGAAGCGTTCGACGTCGACCAGGATGGCGTCGGCCGCGTCCTCGTCGAGACCGCCTCCGACCTCGTGCGACGCGGGGAGCGTCCGCTGGACGAGCTGCGACCCGGGCGCAAGATCGGCGGGCCCCGGCGTGCCGACCACGACCATTCCCGCGCCGGTGCGACCGGCCGCGTGCGCGGCCATGAGCGGCGCACCCAGCATGCCCGGCGAACCACCCACCACGAACGCGGCCGCCGACCACTTGTGCCCGTCGGTCCTGCGCCTCGGCAACACAAGATCTGTGACGTCCAAGACATGCAGCCGGCTCGGGCCGGGTTCGATCCCGATGTCGGCTACTTCGACGCGGCCCGCTCGACCGCGACCCGGTTCGAAGAGCAACCCCGGCTTCAGCGCGGCCAGGCACACGGTCTCGTCGGCCAGGACCGCGGCGCCGCGTACTTCGCCGGTCGTTCCGTCGACGCCCGACGGGATGTCGATCGCGAGCGTCGCGACTCCCGACTCCTCGAACGCGCGGGCGACCAGCGCCGCGTCGCCGTCGAGCACGCCCCGAAAGCCCGTACCGAACATCCCGTCGATCGCGAGGTGCGCACGGCGGAGCGCGCGCTGGAGATGCTCGGCACGAATCCCGCCGGGAAGCTGGAACTCGTCGACACCGACACCGCGCGTCCGCAAGAGACGCGCGGCGACCTTCCCGTCGGCGCCGTTGTTACCGCGGCCGCACACGACCACGACGCGACGGCCGTAGGTACCGCCCAACATGCGCAGCGCGTGACGCGCGACCGCGGCGCCGGCCCGCTCGACGAGCTGGGCTTCCGGAGTTCCGGCCGAGATCGTGCGCCGGTCGGCCTCGCCCATCTCCGCGGGGGTGACGACGGGCTGCACGGCGGGCTCAGGCTCGGAAGGAATCGGCGATCCGCACGACCGGCTCGGTGAGCAGGTCGACGAAGTCGATCGTGCCGAGCACGTCGTCGCGCATCACCGGTTCCGTCTCGGTCACCTGGTCGGCGATCGCCTGGTAACGATCCCGGTAGCCCTCGAGCACCCGGCGGGCCGCGTCGCCCGGAAGCCGGTCGTGGAACACGACGTGCAGCAAGGTGAGGCCCGTCGTCTGATTTCCCTTGACCTCGGGCACGAAGATCATCGTCCGGCCGTCGGCGCGCCCGCGCACCACGGTGACCTCGCGCTCGCTCGCGGCCCGGTGCTTGCTCCCGCGCAGCACGGGGTTCGCTTCCGTACGCGAAGGGATGTCGCGCGCAATGCCGCCCCGATCGACGACGTTGATCGTCTCGCCTTCGATGTTGTACCGCGTCCAGCCTGACACTCGTTCGACCGCGGCATCGAGCGCAACCAAGGTGCGCAAGGCGCGGTACGTGAGGCTGTCTCGCGGGGCGCCCGCCGCGAGCACTTCCTTCACGATCGGCACGAGCAGCAGCGTCTCGTCGGAGCGGGAGATGCCCACGGTCACTGTCTTCGCCTGATGCTTGATCGCGTCGATCGGGCGGGTGAGCTCCTCGATCGCCTTCGTCAACGCGGCATTCAGGTCTTCGACGACGGTGCTGGGCGTGCCCACCTTCCCGAACTCGACCTGGTACGTGTCGAGCTGCTGCAACCCGGTGGCGTACCGCAGCACCGACGCGACCCGAACCGCGGTGGCGGCCTCGAGTGCGCCGTCGTAGTCGCGCGTGCGCAGCACGTCGAAGAACCGCGCCGCGTGCGGTTCGAGGGCGGTCGCGAGCGCGGCGAGCGGATCCTCGCCGTTGCGGACGGCGGCAAACGCGGTCTCGATACAGCCCCGCGCCTCGCGGAGCGGTCGGGCCGACGCGTCGATGGCGAGTGCGGCTTCGTACCCGAAGAGGTGCCCGGCCATCGTGCAGAGCACGAACGCGAGGTCGGGATGCACCTCGGGGACCGAGATGGTGTCGACCGCCGCGGAAAACCGGTACTCGCCGTCGTCGACGATCGCGATCGGCGCCGCCTTGTGCGCCCGGTAGATCGCGATCTCCTTGGCGACGTCGTCGGCGTTCGAACCGTGTAGCCCGGCTGCGCACACGAGGATCATGGGCTCGGCCGAGAGGTCGATGTGCTTCTTGTCTTCCGTGACGTCACACGCGATCGACTTGTAACAGAGCTCCGAAAGCTTGATACGGATCTCCTGGGCGGCAACCTGGTTCGCGCCGTTGCCGACGACCGCCCACGAACGGCGGCTCAACGCGTTGCGCTGCGCGGTTTCGGCGATCGACGTGCGCCGGCCGAGCAGCTCACTCATCGCTCGGGGAAGCTCCCGCAGTGCCGCGAGCCGTTCGTGGCGGTAGCGCCGCCGGCCGGCGTCGTCGTCGCTCAGCTCGGCCGCGATCGCAAAGGCGAGGAGGAAACAGGCGGCGACCTGGGAGTAGAACGCCTTGGTCGACGCGACACTCATCTCGAGGTCGCGACCATCGGACGTGAAGAGAACACCGTCCGACTTGTCGACCAGGTCACTCTGGCGGCGGTTCACGATCGCGATCACGAGTGCGCCGCGCGCACGCGCGAGGTCGACGGTGCGGTTCGTGTCGGTCGTCGTCCCCGATTGCGAAGTCGCCACCACGAGGGTGTCGCTCATGTCGGGCGTGAGACCGAAGCCCGAGAGCTCGGTCGCGAGCGTGGCTTCCATCGTGACCGCACTGCCCGCGATCGCGCCCCGCAACGCCTGCACGAGACTCTGACCCGCGATCGCCGCGGTGCCCTGCCCGATTACCAGCACCCGCCGAATCGCGCCCGAGCGCAGCGCATCGAGCACCCGATCGGGCAGCGTCTCGGGCGGCAGGCGCACGTCGAGCAAACCGTCGCGCTCGACGATCTTGGCCCGCAACGTCTTGCGGAACGACGCCGGCGCTTCGGTGATCTCCTTCAGGAGGTAGTGCGGCGAGTCGCCCCGGTCGACGTCGCGCGTCGTCATCTGGGGCACCTGCACGTCGAGGTCGCCGACGGGCAGCTCGCGGCCGTCGTACGAGATGCGCCGGATGCCGGCGAGGTCTCCGGCCTGGCGTCGGTCGAGCACGACGACCTGTCCCTGGCTCGCGGGATTTCCCGGATCGACCATCGTCTCGCCGTCGAGCCGTACGTACGCGTCGCATTCGGCCACGAGTCCGTACGGCTCACTCGCGACGACGAACGATCCCGGAGCGAGGCCCACGTACAGGCCCTGGCCGCTCCCGCGTTGCGCCAACAGCAAACAGTCGGGGTCGGCGGTCGACTGGAGCGCGATCGCGACGGATCCCTCGAACGACGCGACCGTCGCGCGGAAGGCCTCCACCAGGTCGACGCCCGTGCCGGTGCGCCGGGCGACGAGCGCGGGGATCACCTTTGCGTCGGTCGTGATCTCGGCCGGGAAATGCAGGCCGTCGAGCGCCTTCAGGTCGGCGTAGTTGTCGACGTCGCCGTTGAGCGCGGCGATCGTGTACGCCCGGGAGCCGTCGACCCGGCCTTCGCCGTCGAGCTCCTCTTGGTTCAGCGGGTGCGCGTTTGCCTCCGAGATGATGCCTATGCTCGCCCACCGCGTGTGCGCGAGTACCGAGGCCTGCGCGGTGTCGGCACGCAGCGCGAGGTGCAACAACTCGTCGGCCCGGATCTGCTCGCGCAACCGCGCGGTGTTGTCGCCGAGCTCGCCGATCTCCGCCGCGGTCTTGTACACGAACGCGAGATGACCTTCGGGCGTGCGGACCGAGCCCGCGGTGAACAACGGGTCGTCGCTGCGCGCACCGACGAGACGCGCGACCGTCGGGTCGTCGAGATCGAGACCGTGCCCGGTCACCACGACGTGCAATCCGGCGGAGTCGCGACCGCGCACCTCGAGCCGGTCGATCGCCGAGAGCGTGAGCTGCACCGCGTGGAACGCGTCGAGCGCGGCGGGCCGGGCCGGCATCCCGGCGAGGAGATCTTCGACAGCCACCGCGAGATCGATCCGATCGTTGCGGATCGACCAGAGCACGTCCTTGCAGGTGATCAACGCCGCGTTCAGGGCTTCGATGTCGGCGCCGTCGACGGCGCTCGCGTCGAGCCGCGCCTCGATCTCGACGAGCAGTGCCGCGGTGCGGTCGCCGTGGTGCACGACACCGGCCCGGGCGATCGGGTCGTCGACGAGGGCCCGCACCCCGTCGCCGACGCGCAGCTCGCGGTCGACCTCTCGGAGAATGTGGGCCGCAGCCTCGAGCGCCGCGACGGTCGGCTCGCCCATTCGCTCGGCGCCCATCACCCCGAGTTGGGTCTCCGCCTCGGCCAGGCGCAGCCGCAGGACCGAGAGATCCGGAAGGACACGATCACTCGGCTTCTGAATCACGCCCACGATGCCGCACATCGACGGAATTCTAGGGGCTACTCGCGGCCCCCGAATTGAGAAGTCACCACGCTCCGCAGCCGCTCGGCCGCCGCGTCGGCCACCGATTGGGCGTCGGCCTCGATCATCACGCGCACGAGCGGCTCGGTTCCGGACGCCCGGACGAGCACCCGGCCGGTCTCGCCCAGTTCGGCCTCGACGCTCCGCACCGCGTCGGCCAGGACCGCCGACGACCCGAGATCGACCCGGCGCGCGACCCGAACGTTGACCAGTACTTGGGGAACGCGCGTCATCTGCGCGGCCAGCTCCGAGACCGGGCGCTTCGATCGGCGCAGCAGATCGGCGACCCGCAGACCCGTCAGCAGCCCGTCGCCGGTTGTGGCGTAGCGCGAGTACACGATGTGGCCCGACTGCTCGCCGCCGAGCGCGAGGTCGTGCGCCCGCATCGCCGCGACAACGTGACGGTCGCCGACCGGCGTCTCCACCACCGATACGCCGTCGGCGCGCAGCGCGCGGCGCAGGCCCAGGTTCGACATCACCGTCACCGCGATCGCGTTGTTGCGCAACTCGCCCCGGGCGTGCATGTCGATGGCGGTCATCGTCATGATCTGGTCGCCGTCGATCAGCTCGCCCCGCTCGTCGACCGCGATCACGCGGTCGCCGTCGCCGTCGAGCGCGAGCCCGAGGGCCGCACCCCGTTCGACGACCGTCTTGCGCAGGAGCTCCGGGTGCGTCGAACCGCACCCGTCGTTGATGTTGCGACCGTCGGGCGAGGCATGGAGCACGTGCACGTCGGCGCCCGCGGCCAGCAGTGCGCGCGGTCCGACCTCGAAGCCGGCGCCGTTCGCGCAGTCGAGGACGACCGAGACGCCGTCGAGGCGGCGGCCCTCGAGAGTCGACAGCAAGTGCGCGATGTACGCGTCGGCGCCCGCCGAGTCGGCGGCGAACGATGTTTCGACCGGATAGACGTCAGCACGACGCCCCGGCGCCGAGGCGAGCTGCGCTTCGAGCGCGGCCTCCACTTCGGCTTCAGTGGAATCGGGCAGTTTGCAGCCGTCCGGGCCGATCACCTTGATGCCGTTGTCGCTCCACACGTTGTGGCTCGCCGACACGATCGCGGCCGGGGCGCCACTCGTGGCCGCGACGAACGCGATCGCCGGGGTGGGCAGGACACCGAGCAATACCGGCTCGACGCCCTTCGACCCCAGGCCGTTGGCCAAAGCAGCCTCGATACGCGGACCCGACTCGCGGGTATCGCGTCCGACCACGACCTGTTGCGAACCGAGAACGCGCGCGAGGGCCTGCCCCAACGCCAGGACGAACGACGTGGTCAGCTCGTTTTCGGCGTCGCCGCGTACGCCATCAGTACCGAAGCGCAACACGCGCGTGCGCCGGGACGGCTACCGCTTGGAGTACTGCGGCGCCTTGCGCGCCTTCTTGAGGCCGTACTTGCGCCGTTCCTTCTCGCGAGCATCGCGGCGAAGGAGACCGGCCTTCTTGAGCACACCGCGCGACTCGGGATCGAGCGCCACGAGTGCACGGGCGATACCCAACCGGATCGCGCCGGCTTGACCGCTCACGCCACCGCCGCCGAGCGTGGCGTCGACGTCGTAGACCTCTTCGGTCTGCGTGAGCCGCAGCGGCTCCTTCGCGATGACCTGGTGCGTGAGGATCGGGAAGTACGCCGCGAACTCGCGGCCGTTGACCACGATCTTGCCCGTGCCGGGCCGCAGCCTGACCCGCGCAACCGCTTCCTTGCGCCGACCGGTGGTCTGGATGAGGGGCTTGCTCACGAGCGATCCTTTGTTGCGTTCATCCGACGCGCGCCTTGCTGCGTTCGGGCAGCGGGCGCACTGCCGGGCGCTGCGCCTGGTGGGGATGGGTCGGACCGCCGTACACCTTCAGCTTGCGCAGCATCTGGCGCCCGAGCGGACCCTTCGGGAGCATGCGGCGCACCGCGAGGCGCACCACCTTCTCCGGGTCGCGGGCGAGCAGGTGCTCGAGGCTCTCGGCGCGGATGCCGCCCGGGTAGCCGGTGTGGCGGTAGTACGTCTTCTGCATCTGCTTGCGCTGGCCGACCGCGAGCTTGGCTGCGTTCACAATCACCACATGATCGCCGGTGTCGACGTGCGGCGCCCAGATCGGCTTGTGCTTGCCGCGCAGCAGCGTCGCCACTTCGGTGGAGAGCCGGCCGAGGATTGCGCCATCGGCGTCGATGACGTGCCACTGCCGGGTGATGTCGCTGGCTTTGGGCGTGAACGTGCGCACCTGAGCTCTTTCGATTTCGTGGGCTGTCCGGGCGGCAAGAGGGCGCCGGACGAACGACACACGATAGCCGGTCGCCGTATACAGGTCTAAGTTCCGGTC
>DASYJT010000003.1:0-9653 GCA_035996165.1 Acidimicrobiia bacterium | reverse complement strand
GCCCAATGGCCATGCGAGGCGACGGTACTTCGGTCTGGCCGGGACTGCCGATCCCGACGACTTCCCCACAGGCTGTGGATAACTCTGTGGGGAATCACACGTTTGCGATTCGGTCACCTCCCGGCAACCCGCAGGTCAGCGGTAGTTGGTCGCCATGAGGAACCCGCCGCTGATCAGGGCGATCCCGAGGAGCAGATAGCGGTTTTCCGTCTCGCGGCCGGGCAGCAGGTTCAGGTAGTTGGTGACCACGACGGTGAGCCCGACGGCGAGCAGGGTCGTGAGCCCGACCGGCACCCACAGCTTCGAAGGCGGCGCCTTCTTGGGCGGCGGTGGCGTGTACCGCGACCGCTTGCTCTTACTCTCCGGCATGGCGAAGAGAGTACGCGACAATGACGCCGTGCCGCGCGTGCTGGTCATCGACAACTACGACTCGTTCGTCTACAACCTCGTCCAGTACTTGGGTGAGCTGGGCGCCGAGCCGGTGGTGCACCGGCACGACGCCGTCTCCCTCGACGAGATGCGCGCCCTCGAGCCCGATGCGGTGTTGATCTCGCCGGGTCCGGGGCGGCCCTCCGACGCCGGCGTTTCCAACGACGCGATCCGTGCCTTCGGCGAGACGGGCACACCGGTTCTCGGCGTGTGCCTCGGTCACCAGTGCATCGGTGAGCTCTACGGAGGTGCGGTCGTGCGCGCCCCGCATGTGATGCACGGCAAGACGTCGGAGATCCGCCACGGCGGTGTCGGCGTGTTCGCGGGTCTGGCCGACCCGTTCACCGCGACGCGGTATCACTCGCTGGTCGTTGCGCGCGAGACCGTGCCCGATGTGCTCGAGATCACGGCCGAGTCCGAGGACGGGCTCGTGATGGGCCTGCGGCATCGCGAGTTCCCGATCGAGGGTGTGCAGTTCCACCCCGAGTCGATCCTCACCGACGGTGGCCACCGCCTGCTCGCGAACTTTCTGGCCTCGGCGGGCGCGGAAGGTGTGCCCGCCCGCGCGTGACTTCGGCGAGGCCGTCGTCGAGCAGCGAGGCCAAGACCTCGCCGTCGAGCTCGGCGGCCGCAACCGGCCCGACCCGGAGCCGGGCCATCACGTTCCCACGGCGCTGACGGAACGAGCCCTCGAAGCGCGACTGGCGGTGCTTCGTCTCCTGCTCGTGCGTGCCGCGGGTCGCGCACCGCGCCACGATCGGGCAGTGCTTGCAGTCCGGTGCGCGCGCCGTGCACACCGTCGCGCCGAGATCCATCACCGCGAGCAGGCGATCGCGCGGTGACAAGCCACGCGCGATCTCGCGGACGCATTCCTCGGCTTCGGAGTCGCCCAGTCGTTCGCCGCGCACGCGTTCGCAGACGCGGCGGAGGTTGACCTCGATGCCGACGCGGTCGTCGTCGTCGACCTGCGCGGCGATTGCGGCCGAGGTGTACCGACCGACGCCGGGGAGCTCGGATAGATCCGCCGGCCAGCCGTGGTCGGTGATCCGGACCGCGGCCTCCCACAGTCGGCGAGCTCGCCGTGGATAGCCCAAGCGTCCCCATGCGGTGATCACCGCGGCGGGGCCCGCGGCCGCGGTCGCGGCGGGAGTCGGGAACTCCTCCATGAACGCGTCGAAGACCGCCGTGACCCGCGGCACCTGGGTCTGTTGCAGCATCACTTCCGACACGAGCACGGTCCAGCGATCGCGCGTCGAGCGCCACGGCAGCGCATGTCGACCGTGCTCGCGGTACCAGCGCGTGAGCGCGGCGGTCACGGCCCGGATGTGCTGGTGGTCGGCGCGCTCGTGGAGGTCGTGGTGCCCGGACTCGACGCCACGCCGATGTACAGGACGACCGGGCTGTTCGGCGCCACCTGCGTACCCGGCGCCGGGTTCTGGTCGACGACCTTGCCGACGTTCGCATCGTCGACGCGGTTCAACGTCGACACGGTGAAGCCCTGCGCTTCGAGCTCGGCCTTGGCCGCCGCTTTCGTCTCGCCGACTTTGCCCGGCATGGGCACCGTCTGCGCGCCGCTCGACACGTAGATGTTGATTCGGGTGCTTACGGGGACCTTCTTGCCCGCCGGCGGATCGGTGCGGATGACCGCACCCGAGGGCACCGAGTTGTTCGTCTCTTGTATCGGATTGTTCTGGTTGGTGAAGCCCGCGAGCGCAAGCTGGCGGGTGGCCTGGTCGAGGCTGAGCCCCTTGACCGGAGGGACGGCCACCGGTTCGGGACCCGAGGAGACGAGGATCGTCACGTCGGAACCGACCTTGGCCGTCGTGCCCGGCTTCGGCAGGCTGTCGAACACCGTGCCGACGGGCGCGGCGTTCGAGGCGTCGCTGCGTTTCACGACGAATCCGAGTTTCGTCAGCTCGGAGCTGACGTCGTCGGCAGATCGACCGGTCGTGATGTCGAAGGGGATCTGCCTCTGCGCCGCACCACTGCTGACGAACAGCGTGACGTTCGATCCGCGCGACACGCTCTTGCCCGCGGGCGGATTTTGACGCACGACGGTGTCGACGGGCGCGGTCGGGTCGGCGACGCGTCTGATGTCGGGCCGCAGGTGATTGTTCTGCAGATCCTGTTGCGCGATGTCGACCTTCTTCGTCACCTCGTTCGGCACGCTGACAGTCGCTTGCGCCCCACCCAACTTGACCGCGGCGAACAGGATCGCGCCGACGACCGCCGCGAGCCCGAGCAGCGTTAGGACCCAGACGAGTGCAGTGTTGCGCCGCTTGCGGGGCACCGGCGAGGCTCCCGCGGCGCGCCCGCGGTCGTCGACGCGCGGCGCCATCACCGTCGATGCGCCGTACGCCGCCGCGGCCCCGGCGGCTGTCGTGCGAACGGCGGAAGTCGCTCCCGGCGTGGGTTGCTCACCGACGAGCGCGGTCAGGGGTGCGCCGACCACCGGCCGGCCGCGCCGGAAGCGCAGGATGTCGGCGCGCATGTCGTCGGCGGTCTGGTAGCGGTTCTCGGGCTCCTTCGCGAGCGCGGTGACGATGATGTGCTCGAGGTCGGGCGGCACATCGGGGTTGCGCTCCGTCGGCAACACCGGCGCCTCGCGCACGTGCTTGTAGGCGACGGACACCGGCGAGTCGGCGGTGAACGGCGCGACCCCGGTAACCATCTCGTACAGGACCACGCCGAGCGCGTACACGTCGCTGCGGCCGTCGACGGGCAGGCCCTGCGCCTGTTCCGGCGAGAAGTAGGTGGCGGTGCCCATGACCGAGCCGGTCTGGGTGAGCCCGTCGCTCGCGCCGGCGCGCGCAATGCCGAAGTCGGTGACCTTCACCGTCCCGGTCTGGGTGAGGAGCACGTTGCCCGGCTTCACGTCGCGGTGCACGACACCGTTGCGGTGCGCGAACGCGAGCGCCGACGCGATCTCGGCGGTGATCTCCGCAGCCTGGTTCGGGTCGAGCGGCGCCTCGGCGCGGATCAGCTCGCGCAGCGCGCGTCCCTCGACGTACTCCATGACGATGAAATAGGTGCCGTCCTCTTGGCCCCAGTCGTAGATCGCGACGATGTTCGGGTGGTTGAGGTTCGCGGCGGCCTGTGCTTCGCGCCGGAAACGCTCTACGAACGAAGGCTCGCGCGCGTATTCGGGGAACAGCGCCTTCAGCGCCACCGGTCGATTGAGCAGCTGGTCGTGCGCGAGGTAGACCTCGGCCATTCCGCCCTGCGCGAGCTCGCGTTGGATCTCGTAACGGTTGGAAAAGACCCTTCCGGCCAGCGTCATAGTGGCGAAAACCCTATCTGCTGGGGATCGGGCTGCCGGGTTGCTGTCCGCACGGCGACGCGGGCGCCGCCGTGCTCAGCAACGTCTGGAGAACTTGCTTCGCGATCGGTGCGGCGACGCGGCCACCCGTTGCCTCGGCGGCGTCGGAGCCACCGTGTTCGACGAGCACCGCGATCGCGTACTTGGGATGATCCGCTGGTGCGAACGCGATGAACCACGCGTGCGGGTTCGCGCCCGTTGCCGTCTCGGCGGTTCCGGTCTTGCCCGCGACCTGGACGCCGGGAATCTGTGCGGCGGTACCCGTACCGCGCGGGTCGTTGACGACCGCGAGCATGAACGTGCGCATTGTGTCGGCCGTCGGCGGGTCGATCGCGCGCTTGTACTGCTGCACGCCGACGCGCGACACGACCCGGTTGCTCGGGTCGAGCACGCAGTCGACGACATGGGGCTGCAAGATGACGCCCTGATTCGCCACCGCTTCGGACACGAGCGCCATCTCCATCGGGGTGACGAGCACCTCGTTCTGGCCGATCGCGTCCTGCATGAACTTCGGCTGGTTGCGCTGGAACGTGCCGGGGATCGGGCCGCGGCTCGCGACGATCGCCGGGTCGATGCCGGATCCGTTCTGGTTCGGGGGTTGCGTCTGAACGCCGAACTTCTGGATGCCGGTCGCGAACGTCTCGCCGAGGTCGAGCCCGACCTGCGCGAACGTGGTGTTGCACGACACGATGAAGCTGTCGAGCATCGATCCGCCGCACCGCTCGTGGCCGAAGTTGAACAGTGGCACGCCGTTGGTCTGCGGCAACACGATGTGGTCGGTGACCGGGAAAACCGTGGTGAGGTCGACGTGGCTCTGCTGCGCGATCGACGCGGTCACGGTCTTGAAGGTCGATCCCGGGGGATAGAGCTCGCGCCACGACCGCGAGAGCAACGGGTTGTCGGGGGAGGCCGAGAGGAACGAGAACACGGCCGCGGCCTTCTTCGTGTCGTGCACCGTGAGCAGGTTCGGGTCGTAGGTCGGGTTCGAGTACGCCGCGAGCACGCCACCGGTGGCGACGTCGAGCACGACGACGCTTCCCCGCCGGCCCTGGAGAGCGAACGCGGCGGCGCCCTGCGCGGCCTTGGTCATCGTCAGCACGACCGTGCCGACGGGCTGCTTGTTGGCGAACGCGTCGGCGAGGTTGTTCAGTTGGAGGTCGAACGTGCGGCCCTCGAGCGCGGACGAATACGTGTGCTCGACCCCGACGGCACCGTTCTGGATCGATTGATAGCCGATGACGTCGGCGAAGAGCGTCGCCGTCGCGCTCGGGTAGACGCGTTGGTGCTTGTACTCGTCGTTGCTCGCAGTCGAGAGCGCGACGATCGCGCCGTCGGCAGTCTCGATCGGTCCACGATCGCGGCGAAGGTCGGCGAACGCCTTGCGGGGATTGCCCGGAGCATTCGCGAGCTGGCTGCCCCGACCGATCTGGAGATACGTGAGCTGCGCGACGAGCCCGACGAAGAGCACGATCATCGCGACGCCGATGCGCCGGATGCCGGCGTTCATCGGGTTCCCGGAGGTGGCTCGGCGCGGGCGGAGTCGTCGGAGATCCGCATCAGGATCGCGAGGAGCGCGAAGTTCGCGACGAGCGACGATCCGCCGTACGAGACGAACGGGAGTGAGATGCCGGTGAGGGGGATCACGCGGGTGACCCCGCCGATGATCAGGAACGTCTGCAGCCCGAGGATCGTCGCGAGCCCGGCCGCGAACAGCTTCGTGAACGGCCGGATCGTGTCGATCGCGATCCGGTACGCGCTGCCGATGAACAGCATGAACAATGCGATGACGCCAACCGTCCCGACGAGCCCGAGCTCTTCGCCGATCGAGCTGAACATGTAGTCGGTCGACGCGAGGGGAACCTGCCAGGGTTGGCCGAGGCCCAGGCCGGTTCCGGCGATCCCGCCCGTGCCGAACGCGTACCAGCCCTGCACGGGCTGGCGACCGTTTCCGGCCGCGTTCGGCCAGGGGTTCATCCAGTTCTCGACCCGCACCCGAACGTGGCCGAGCGTCTTGTACGCGACGAAACCGCCGATGACGAGGAGCAGGACGGTGCCGACGAGGTACGCGGCGCGGCGGGTCGTCATGTAGAGCATCGCGGCGAACACCCCGAAGAACAGCAGCGACGTTCCGATGTCCTGTTCGTACGCGAGGACGAGCAGCGACATGCCCCACGCGAGCAACAGTGGTCCGAGGTCGCGCGGCGATGGAATGAACCACCGGCCGATCCGGATGCGCCCGTGGGTCAACAGCTCACGCTTGTCGGCCAGGTACGCGGCGAAGAACGCGACGAGCAGCACCTTCGCGATCTCGTTGGGCTCGAAGCTCAACGGACCGATTCCGACCCAGAGGCGACCGCCACCGCGCGACTGGCCGATCACCGGTGCGAGCGGGAGGAGCATGAAGCCGATGCCCAACAGCAGCGCGATGTAGCGGTAGCGCTCGAAGAAGCGGACGTCGCGGACCACGGCGAGGATGAGGACGAATACGACGATGCCGATCGTGACCCACACCGACTGGACGCGCGCCTGGGCCGGGTAGTCGCGCCCCGCGCCCGCGAGGCGGGCGATCATCACGAAGCCGATGCCGTTCAGCATCGCGGCGATCGGCAGGAGCGTTCCGTCGGCGGCGGGCGCCCACCGGCGTACCGCGAGGTGGGCGACGACGTAAAGGACGAACACCCACGCGAGGATCAGCGCGACGTCGGACGGGAGCTTCGGACCGTTCGCCAGCGCGACGAGGATGTAACCGCCGACCGTCACCGCGATGACGAGCAGGCCGAGCGAGAGCTCGGAACGACGGCGGCTGCGGGCGAAGCCGGCGACGGCCGTCATCAGGGCGCCTTCGTCGTGGGTGTGGCCCGGCGGGTCGTCGGTGTCGTCGGCTTTCTCGTTGTGGGCTTGCGCTTCACGGTGGTGGTCGTCGTCGACGTTGTCGTGGTGCTGGTCGCCGCGAATGTGAGTCGCTCGACGTACGCACGCGCCGTCGCGAGCGAGCCACGCGAGCTGTTGGTCTCGACGCGACTGCGGTCGAGAGTGGGCAGATCGGCGACGGTCAGGCCCGTGTGCTGGTCGACGGTCGGGTTCCAGCCGAGTACTCCGCCCGGCACGCCCTTGTAGATGACGACCTCGCTACCGGACGCGCCGACGAAGTAGGAGCTGCGCGCGTACCAACCCAGCGCGGCCGTGGCCGCGCCGACGATGAGGAGGAGTGGCAGAAGGACGAGGATGACGCCGCGCACGGCGCGTCGGCGCGCGCCCTTCACGCGCGGCGCCTTCGCCGGTTTGGGCTCGGCGGGGTCGGGCGGTGCGATCACCGCGGAGCGCGATGTAGTGGTGGCATCGGGCTCGCCGGCGAGCGCGATCGGGTCGGCGGCGGTGGTTTCCGTCTCCAACACGTCGATCACGACGACCGTGGTGTTGTCTTCGCCGCCTGCGGTGTTGGCCGCGGCGACGAGCGCGTCCGCGAGTCGCTGCGGGTCGGGCTCGTTGCGCGCGATGCGCTCGATGTCGCGTTCCCGCACCATGGTGGTGAGGCCGTCGGAGCAGAGCACGAGCCGATCGCCGGGTTCGATCTGGAGCGTGTAGAGGTCGACGTCGACGTGGTCGTCGACTCCGAGCGCCCGCGTCACGATCGCCCGTTGCGGATGTGACTCGGCCTGCTCGGGCGTGAGGCGCCCCTCGCGCACGAGCTCCTCGACCAGGCTGTGGTCGTTGGTCTGACGAACCATCTCGCCGTGGTGGAGCAGGTACGCACGGGAATCGCCGACGTGACCGATGAGAAGTTGACGCCCGCCCACCGCGATCACGGCCGTGATCGTCGTACCCATGCCCGTGAGCTCGTCGTCGCCGGATGCGCGGTTCAAGACCGCCGCGTTCGCGCGGGTGATGGCGTCGTCGAGGGCGGCGCCGTTCGCGACCGCGGCACGCAGCGCCTCGATCGCGGTTCGGCTCGCCACCTCACCGCCACGGTGCCCGCCCATGCCGTCGGCGACCGCGAACAGTGCGCGCTGGTCGTCGACGAGGAAGGAGTCCTCGTTGTTGGAGCGGACCAGACCCTGGTCGGTTGCCGACGCGGCGGCGAGTTTCATCGTTGCGCCTCGAGAACCGTCTCGCCGACCTGCACGCGGTCACCTTTACGCAGCTTGATGGGTCCGTCGATGACCTTGTTGTTCACGAGGGTGCCATTGGTGGAGCCGGCGTCTTCGACCCACAGTGTGCCGTCGCGCTCGAAGGCGCGCGCGTGTACCTGGGACACGAACGTGTCGAACGTCAACGGCACCGCGCATCCCCCGCCTCTACCGATCGTCGAGTCGCCGTCGATCACGTAGGAGCGACCGCGTTCGGTCTCGGGGGCGACGACGACGAGTCGCCACTCGCGTCGCTTCGATTGTCGGGCGGGACCCGCGGGCGGCGGCGCGGGCGCGGGGACCGGTTGCGGCGACGCCATCGACGCGCTCCCGCGCAGCTCGCGGGCGACGATCCACACGACGCGCATCAAGAACACGTACAAGAGCGCGAGGAGGCAGAACTTCAGGACTGTGAGGATCGCATCGGACACGTACCGTTACGACTCCTGATAGCGGAGGGACGTTGCACCCACGACGATCACGTCTCCGTCGTTGAGCGATTGTTCCTTCACTACTACCCCGTTTACCTGCGTTCCGTTCGTCGATCCGAGGTCGACGACACGGAAACCGAACTCGTCCCGGCGCACCTCGGCGTGCCGGCGGGAGACCTGCGGGTCGGAGAGCGGCACGGCGCAGTCGGGCATCCGGCCGATCACCGCCGGTTCGTCGCCGAGCGCGACCCGCCCGCCGTCGGGGAGCACCAACGTGCTCGTGGTCCCCGCGCCACCGCCGACGATCTCGGCGTCGATGCGGAGGTCGCCCCGGCGCGCGTCCTCGTTGGGAACGAGCAGCACCTCGATGAGGCCTTCGAAGTGGTATCCCTCGTCGCGGCCGTGCTCGCGAGCCGCGTCGGCCAGCTCGCGGGCCAGCGCATCGTGAAATCCGGCGAAGCGCTCGAGATCGTCGTTCGAAAGCCACACGGTGAAGCGGTTGGGCGCGACGGTGCCGCGAACTCCGAGCGTGCGCCCGGCGTCCATCTCTCGGCCGAGGCGCCGGCCGATCTCGACGGGTTGCAAGCCGCCGCTGCGGAACGCCTTCGAGAAGGTTCCTTCGACCAGCCGCTCAAGCCGTCGCTCGAACCGCTGCAGTCCCATCGAGCGATGCTACCGGCGCGACACCACGAAGAGGCTTACGCCCCGACTGGTACGATTTCCTGCTCACTCGCGCGAGTGGCGGAATTGGCAGACGCGCAGGATTCAGGTTCCTGTGCCCGAAAGGGTGTGGGGGTTCAAGTCCCCCCTCGCGCACCGAACATGACCGCCTGCGGCGGTGTTTACCTCGGCTAATTAGTCGGGTAAACTATTCGCATGGCAGCACCCGTGAGTTCGAAGGCGATCCCTACCGACGCGGCGGCCACGGCTGCCCGCCTGCGGGTCAGTGCGACCCGCCTCGCTCGCCAGCTGCGCCAGGAGTCGGATGCCGGCCTGTCGCCGAGCCAGCTCTCGGCCCTGACCAGCGTCGAACTGCACGGCCCGCTCACCCTGGGGCGCCTGGCCGAGCACGAACGCGTGGCGCCGCCCAGCGTGACCAAGGTCGTGACCAAGCTCGAAGAGGCGGGCCTCGTAGAGCGTCGCCTCGACGCGGCCGATCGGCGCGTCGCCTGGATCTCGATCTCCGCCGCGGGAGCCGCGCGCCTCGCCAAGATCCGCCAGCGCAAGAACGTGTGGCTCGCGACGCGGCTGGCCAAGCTCGACGACGACGCCCGCCGCCGCATCGCCGACGCGCTCGACGCCCTCGACGCGATAACGGCCGACCCCGTATGAACGCGCTCCGCAAGG
>DASYJT010000002.1:0-17585 GCA_035996165.1 Acidimicrobiia bacterium | reverse complement strand
ACGGCCTGTATCTGCGAACCACCCACCGTGGGGTCGTATTCGAGGATCCAGCCGTGAACATGGTGGACGCCCATGTCGTGTCGGCCCGAGCCGGGATTGCCGGCCTCGGCCATCGACTCGATGAACTCGCGCAGGCTGGTCTCGGCAATGTTTGCTGCCGCGTCGTCGGACACAATCGCCACCTTAGATCCGGTCCGCGTACGCGATCAGAGGGTGCCGCTGCGCCGAAGCACGCGGAACGCGACGAGACCGGGAAGAATTGGCAACCAGTAGGTGATGAAGCGGTACGCCAGCACGGTCGCCACGGCAGAAGCGGTCGGTGCGCCCGCAGAAATGAGCCCGGCGACGAGCGCCGCTTCGAGCGCGCCGAGCCCACCCGGTGTCGGCGCGGCTGCCGCCAGCGCGGACGCTCCGAGATAGATCGCGGCGATGGTCGTGAGTGAGAGATTGATCGACATCGCGTGCGCACTCGCCGCCAACGCCAACGCGTACGCCGCCGTCACTCCGGCCGAGCCAGCGAACAACGCCGCCGCGGCTTTGGGCCGGCGAGCCACATCAACCAGGCTCTTCGCCGCCGCTCGTGCCGATCGTGCGACTCGACCGCGGATACGACGGCCCCAGAAAACGATGCCGGTCGCCGCGAGCGCGCCCGCGACGCCGACGAGCAGCGGCCACTGGTCGGGGATCTCCGGGCCGCTCAGGTGAAACCGCGTGTTGCTCGCGCCGAGTAACGGGACGATCAAGACCACCGCGACGAGGTGCACCAGGAACCCGGCGACCGAGTCGAGGCCGATGGCGGTGACTGCCGCCGGGCGAGGAACGCCGGCCGCTTCGAGGTAACGGACGTTGGTGGCCATGCCGCCGAGACCCGCCGGCGCGAGCCGGTTGGTAAACGCGGCCGCGATCTGCACCGCCCATGTTCGCCCGAGCGCAAGCGGCCTCGCCGCCGCGCCCATCAGCGCGATCGCGGCCATGACGTACGTCACCGCCGCGGCCGCGCCGGTGACGAAAAGCCACGGTATCGACGCGTGGCCGAGCGCGGTCCACGACGCGCGGGCCTGCCCGACCTGAGGCAACAGCAGGTTCACCGCGAACAAGGCACCGGCCAACGGCAGCAGATTGCGCGCCGCGATCCGCAAGGGCACCTCGACCCGCGACGCGTCGACGCCGACTTCGGTTGCCAGCTCGTGGCGCAGCCCCTCGAGGAACCCACGTTGTCGGGTCACGAGCCGGCGGGTCGACGGTGACAGAGCCAGTGGTTGCACGAACGAAAGCGCCTGCCGCAGTTGCTTGCCCGAGAAGACCGTCGCGGCCGTCGCGACCGCGCGCGCGGAGCCCACATGGACCGCGAGCAGTGCGCACAGGTCGGCAACGTCGCGGGCGCGGTCGTCGGCGTTCACGCCGACCCGACCCGCCGCCAGATTCAGTATCCACGGCCGGCCCTCGTCGTCGACGACGATGTCGGTCAGCCGGATCGATCGCAGTGCGATATCGGCGCCATGAAGCAGCTCGAGCTCGCGCCACAGCTCGACCAGGACGTCGTCGGTGACCAGATCGCCGGGGAGATCGCGAAGCCGGCAACCGTCCACCCACCTACGCACCAGCAGCGCTTCGCCTTCGCCGATCGACGCAGTCATGTCGACGGCCGGAACGCGGAGCCCAGCGCGACCCGCGAGCATCAGCAAGTACGCCTCGTGCTCCGCGCGACTGATCGGGGAGGCCGCGGTCGCAGCTTCGTCCACCTCTCGATAGGCGAGCAGTCGCCACGCGCGATAGAGCCAATCGGCTTCGGGCTGATCACGACCGATCACCTTCGCCGTCAACCTGAGGCCGTCGTCGAGCTCGACGCGGAACAACGCGACACCCGGCGACGAGGACTCGACGGCTTCGGTGGAGGCCGGCAAGCGACCCTGGTGCGCCAACGCGTGCTCGACGTTCGCGGCATCGGGCAGCCCGTGCGGCGCGCCGAGGGCGAGTTCGACGAGTGACCCGATCGCCGCGCCCACCGCGACGCCGCCGACAACGTCGACCGGGAAGTGCGCGCCGACGTAGACACGGGCGACGCCGATGACAGTCACGCCCCACCACGCCAACCGACGGTTGGACCGAGACAGGTACGGTCCCGCGGCCGTGGCCATCGCGGCCGCTACCGCCACGTGCGTTGACGGGAACGCGAACCCCGCTCTCACCGCACCGTGGAGCAGGACCCCGGGCAGAACGATCTCCGGTGGATCCCGCCCGACGAGGGCCTGCAGCAGCTTGGCCACGATCCACGCGCTGGTTCCCGCGAGAACGATCGAGCGCGCGAGGCGCGCGCGGTTGCGCAGCAACGCGACGGCGGCCAGCACCGGGACTGCGCCCAACGCGCCGAGCTGCATCGCGCCGAGGAATGGCGTCCGCAACGTGGACGGGAGCTGGTTGATCAGCCGAAAGAGGTTGACCTCGACGACCGACGGCACGTCCTTGCGTGCCAAGAGCGACGTCACCAGGGTCACCACGGCCGCGACGACGAACCGCAGCCAGTCGGCGGGATGCCGCCGTCGTAGCCGTTCCGAACGGGGCGCCACCACCGCCTGAGTACACACGAAACCCGCCCGGTTGGAAACCAGCAGGTCGTCGGGCGGGTTACGCGGGCGCATGGTGCAGCGCATCCCGTGCTGGGGGAAACTTAAGGCAGGAAGAGAGGAGACCCAGGGAGACGATCGCACTCGGGCGCAGCGGGCTGAAGGTGACACGGATCGGGTTCAGATGAGAGGAACGACGATGACGAAATCTCCGACAGTTGCGATTCTCGGCCTCGGGACGATGGGCCGAGGCATGGCAGGGACTCTCCTGCGCGACGGCTACGCACCCGCATTGTGGAACCGCGATCCCGACCAGCTCGCGCCGTTCCGAGATACCGCGGCCCGAACGTTCGAAAGCGTGACCGACGCGGTACGCGAGGCCGAGGTCGTGATCACGATGGTCTCCGACGCCCACGCGGTGCAGGACATCGCCATCCAACGCGGGATGCTCGGCGCACTCGAGTCCGGCTCGGTGTGGGCGCAGATGAGCACGATCGGAGTCTCCGGCTTCGAACGCGTTGCTGCGCTTGTCGCGGAGCGCCGTCCCGACGTCTCACTCGTCGACGCACCGGTCACCGGTTCGCGCGATGCCGCGGAGAGCGGAACGTTGACGATCCTCGCGTCGGGTCCCGATGCGGCACGCGATCGCCTCGCGCCGCTGTTCGACACGCTCGGACAGCACACACTGTGGCTGGGCCCGGCCGGCCTCGGCAGCGGCATCAAGCTCGCCAACAACGTGATGCTCGCGTTCCTCGTGCAGGGCCTGGGCGAAGCGCTCAGCGTCGCGCACCGCGCCAACCTGACCACCGAGGCGGTAACGAAGCTGTTCGAGATCACCGCGTTCTCGTCGCCGTACCTCTCGCACAAGCTCGATCGGATCGAGCACGGTCAGTACGACGCCGAGTTCTCGCTCGACCTCGCGTTGAAGGACGTCACGCTCGCGCTCGACAGCGTGGATCGCGACTCTCATCCCGTGCTCGTTGCGCTGGCGGACCAATGGAACAAAGCGAGCCACGATGGCTTCGGATCTCAGGACCTCACGGCCGTGACCCGGGTCCTCGTCGAATCCCGTGAAAACGTTCGCGGCTGACGACCTGACCGACAACTGAACGCGACGAACTGCGATCATCGCCCGCGCCCGTAGCATCGCCCGGATGCGGATCCTGGTCGTCTCCGATCTTCACTACACGTTGAAGCAGCTCGACTGGGTCGTGCTCGTTGCGGGCGAATACGACCTTGTCGTGGTGGCCGGTGACCTCCTCGACATCGCGTCGGCGGTCGAGCCCGACGCGCAGATCGCGGTCGTCCTCGAGTACCTCTCGCGCATTGCGGCCAAGACGAGCGTCGTCGCCTGCTCGGGCAACCACGATCTCAACGCGGTGAACGACCTGGGCGAACGCTCCGCCGAATGGCTCGTCGGCGCGGCCACCGCGGGCGTCCTCGTCGATGGCGGACGCTTCGAAACCGATCAGCTGTTGATGACGGTGTGCGCCTGGTGGGACGGGCCGCGCACCCGCGAGGTCGTCGATCGGCAGCTCGCCGCCGACGCGCTACTCGTCGGGGATCGCCGCTGGATCTGGGCGTACCACGCACCGCCCGATGCGTCACCGACGAGCTGGACGGGCGCGCGGCACTACGGCGACACCGACCTCGTTGCGTGGATCGAGCAATACCGACCCGACGCCGTGCTCTGCGGGCACGTGCATCAAGCGCCGTTCGCAACCGAAGGCGGTTGGGTCGATCGGATCGGCACGACGCTCGTACTGAACCCGGGCCGCCAGCCGGGACCCGTCCCGACGTGTGTGGAGCTCGACCTCACGAGCGGCCGCGTCCGATGGCAGTCCGCGGAGGGTGCCGAGGAGCGCGCGTTCGCCGAGGTCTAGTACTCCGGATCGGGATCGCGCTCCGAACCGAGCACGCTGCGCGACCGCGACGTGCGCATCAAGCTTCCCAGTACCGAGTCGACCATGCCGAGGCCACCTTCGTGGTCGCCGTACTGATGCCTGATGTCGACCAGGTAGGTCGTCATGACGTGCAAGCGCTCGGCGAGCAGCCGGGCGAGCGCGAGCGGCAGCCGTGAATCCGCCTCGAGCATCGCGCGCGCGTCCTCGACCACGGCGACAACCGACGGTACGCCCGCCGTGACGTCGGCGGTCGCCGAGATGCCGAGGAGCAACGACATCTCCCCCGCGCACGCGCCGGGATCCGTCATGGTCGCGATCGCGACCCCGCCCTTCTCGATGCGCAGCTCACCCGCCATCAACACGTACAACGCGTTTACGGGTTCGCCGGCGACCAGCAGCACCTCGCCGGTTTCGAGTGATCGCTGCGGCAGCCCCTGCGCGAGCGTGAGCAACTCCTCCATGCGCGAAAGTGTCGCACGGCCTCACCGTTTCCCAGGGCTCGCGCACGAGACGATCGTGTGAACACCGGATCCCACCGGACGCAGTCATGCGGTCGCCGCGCGCACCCGACCCTCGTGGAGGAACGCCGACGTCACACCGTCGTCGCGGCAGCGGTCGCTGACCGCGGCCTCGCACACCGGGCACGCATGGAAATTACGAATCGTGAGCACTTCCTCGGTCGAGAGGTCGGTGCGGAGCTGCTCCGGGTCCTGGTCCACCTTGGCAATTGACGAGCGCGGCGCGACCTCTTCGAGGAACGCACACGCCTCGGCCAGCGAAATACTCCGGCGCAGTGGAGGCATGGCAGCGAGCAGCTGCGTGCGGTACGGCTTCACCGCCAGGCGCGGGTCGAGCACGGCGACGACCCCACGATCGTCTCTCGTGCGGATGAGCCGACCAGTGCCCTGAGCCAGCACGAGCGCGGCGACGGGAATGTCGACGGCCGCGAACGCGTCGAGACCTTGCCGTTGCGCGCGCGCCCGGCGCGCCGCGTGCAACGGCTCGTCGGGGACCGGGAACGGGATCTTGTCGATCACGACCAACACACAGGAAGCCCCGGCCGCGTCGATGCCGGCCCAAAACGATCGCGTACCGACGAGCACAGAGGTCTCGTCGTCGACGAACTCCTTCGTGAGTCGCCCGGAGTCGCGATCGCCCTGCACGAGCACGCGATGGTCGGTGCGCTCGCGCAACACGGCCGCGAACCGCCCGACGTTCGCGTGCGACGTGCAGAGGACGAGCGCGCGCCCGCCCGCTGCGTTGACGAGATCGCAGAGCAGGTCGGCGGATCGCTCGCTCCACGCGTCGCGAGCTCGCGCCGGGTCGGGAAGGTCCTTGGCGACGAACAGGATGCCTTGGTCCTTCCACTCGAACGACGACGGCGTCTGGATCGACGCGTAGCCCCGACCGGCGTTCGAGACCCAGTGCCCGTCGTCGTCGTCCTGTTCGCCCCACGATCCCGGTTCGTCGTCGGCGTGTAGACCCATCTGGCGGGCGAGGGCGGGAAACCGCGGCTCGCCACCCAACGTCGCCGACACGCCGATCACGGGACGCCACGCGAGCAGCGCGTGTGCGATCGCCTCCCCCGCCGCGACCGGAGCGATCCGCAGCCTGCGGGAGCGCCCGACCCGCTCGACCCATACGACGTCGTCGTCGGCGGGCGCGGCAAGCCGGCGCAGCACGTCGAGGCGTCCGGTCGCGATTCGGGCGGTCAGCTTCGCATGGTCGTCGCCCGCGGTCACGAGCTTCGCCTTCACCGCGGCGAGCCGCTCGGCCGCCTGCAGGAGCGCCGAGTCGATCTCCTTGTCGGCTCCCACTCGTACGGTGCCCTCGCGCGCTTCGATCGCGGCGCCCAACGCGCGGCCCGCTTCGCTCAACTTGTTGATCGCCGCCGCGTCCGCGCCCGCCCGCGCCAGCATGCTGCTGAGCCGCGTGAGCGCCTCGCCCGAAATATCCCCCGCGAACGCGTTGGTCGCGTTGTCGGGGAACGCGTGCGCCTCGTCGATGATCACGACATCGTGCTCGGGGAGCACTCGGCCCTCCGCCGCCAGATGCGCGCAGTAGAGCGCGTGGTTCACGACCAGGATCGACGCCTCCTGCGCCCGATCGCGCGCGCGTTCGGCGAAGCACTCCCCGCCGTCGTCGCAATCGGCCTTGCCCGGGCACTCGATACTCGTCGACGTGACCGCTTTCCACGTTGCGTCGCTCGCCTCGTGCTCGAACTCGGAACGATCACCGGTCTGCGACCGCTGCGCGAACGTCCGCAGGCGTTCGAGCTGTCGCGCGAAGCCGGCGCCGACGGGTTGTTCGAACAACGCGTCGGGCGCGCCCGCGGCGCGCAGCTTCGCCAAGCACACGTAGTTGGCGCGGCCCTTCAATAACGCGAACGAGAACGGGACGGTTCCGTGCGCCTCGAGCGCCGGCAGGTCTTTGCCGGTGAGTTGGCTCTGCAACGCGATGGTCGAAGTCGCGACGACGACCTTCAGCCCGGACGCGACGGCTGCGACCAGGTACGCCAGGCTCTTGCCCGACCCGGTCGGAGCCTCCGCCAGGAGGTGGTGCCCGTTCGACAACGCGTCGGCGACGGCGCTGGTCAGCTCGTGCTGGCCGGCCCGGCGCTCGCCGCCCATCCCGGAGACGGCCGCGTCGAGGAGCGCATGTGGATCAGTGCGCCACCGCACCCGGGAATCAGGACTCGCGCTCACCCGCCAACGCTACGCAGTACGTGCGCCATGAGGGGGACCACGAAGGAAGTCGGATGCGGCGAACCAAACGCGACGTCGTCGACGTACCCGTTGTGAATCGAAAATCTGGGAGTCGCAATGCACCCGTTCCACCTCGAAGTGTTGGCGTCCGACCGCCGCCGAGAGCTCCTCGCCGCGGCCGACGCGCACCGTCTGACGAGCGAATCGCGCGCGGGAGCGGCGATTCGCCCACGCGCGCGCCGCGCCGCGCTCGTCCCTTCACTCGGGTCGCTCATGCGCCGGCTCCGTCGGGAGCAACGCGCGCGCGACCGCATCCGGCGGGCGACGTCCCGCCACGTTCACGAGCTCCCCGTCGTGTCCGTCCCCCTGCGGCATTGGCGCGCCCAGAGGTGAGCAGCACCCGGGTTCGTGGACCGAAACCATGAACCAAACCGAGGTTTCTGACGTATTGGTGTCGAAGCCTTCCCCTCAAGGAGCTCCGCATCATGTACGCCACCTCGTCGCGGCGCTCACCACCCGGCTCGATCTCGATGGAAGCATCAACCCTTCAGGCGTTCCGCGACCGCGACGCGGCCGCGGTCCGCGCGATGTATCGCGAATACGGCAAGCTCGTCTACGCAGTCGCGCACCGTTTCCTCGGGCGCCACGATCTCGCCGAGGACGCGGTGCAGCAGACGTTCGTGCGCGCCTGGCAATCGGCCCATCGCATCGACGTCGACCGCGATCCGGCGCCGTGGCTCGCGACGATCGCGAAACACGTTGCCATCGACATTTACCGGCGCGAAGCACGCCGACCAACGACCGCGCTCACCGACGTCATGACACGCGACCGCACCGACGTCAACGTGTCACCGGAGGCGCTCGACGCGGTATGGCACGTTCGGCGCGCGATCGACGAGCTGCCGATCGACGAGGCGACGGTCGTCCGGCTGCAGCACATCGACGGCCTGACCCAAAGAGAGATCTCCGATCAGCTCGGGGTCGCGTTGGGCACCATCAAGTCGAGGTCGCATCGCGCGCACCGAAAGCTGGCCGGCCTGCTGGGACACCTCCGGGAGCGCACGCATGAGTGAGCGCGGCCACCTGACGAAGCGAGAACGGGAAGCCTTGATCGCCGGCGCCGGGGCGGCCTCGGGTGGGATGACGGGCGGGGAAGCCGACGACCTGCCGTTGTTGGCCGAGACGCTCGCCGATCCTTCCGTCTGGGCCCAACCGAGTGTCGCGCTCGAGTACGTCGTGCTCCGTGCGGTGATGAGCGCGAAGCCGGCCGCGTTCGCGCCCGTGACCTCGATCGGACCGGTGCAACCCGCGGCCCGGCGCCGCGGCGCGCCCCGCCACTGGCGCGCGCTGTCGGCCGCGGCAGCCGCGGTCGCCGTGATCGCGATCACGGCCGGCATCACTATGACGCGCCGGCACGAGCAACCCGACTTCGAGAGCCGCCTCGCCGCCACCGCGCTCGCGCCGGGCGCGGGCGCCTCGGCCGACATCTACCGCGCGAAGGGTGGCTTCCGGGTCGAGCTCGAAGCGCGCGGGCTCCCCCACCTGGCCGACGGCCAGTACTACGAGGCGTGGCTGAAGAACCCGGCCGGAACCACCGTGCCCATCGGCACCTTCAGCTCAGGCGACGGCAGCTCAGGCGACGGCAGCTCAGGCGGCGGCCGCGTGACCCTGTGGTCCGGCGTGTCACCGAAGGAATTCTCTTCGTTGTCGATCTCGATCGAGGCGACCGACAACGATCAGCGGCCTTCGGGGCGCCGGGTGCTCGTCGGCGATACGCGCCCCGCCTAGAACCCGCGGGCAACTCGGCCGGTTCAGCTAGTCGTCGACCTTGTTGACGTGCGCCTCGTGCGTCTTGATCTCCTTACCGTGCTTCTCCAGCGCGACCGTCAGCCCGTCACCGATCAGGTGCTTGTCGGTGATGGCGCCCCGCTCGCCCTTGAAATCGCCCTCGGTGATGATGACCTTGTCGCCGACCTTGTAATGCGTCATGCCCGAATACTCGCGCGTCGCGCGATGATGCGGAGATGACCGAGCGCATGGAAGTCGAACGGACGATCCCCGCCGACCCGGCAACGATCTTCGCAGTCCTCGCCGATCCCGAGGGCCACGTCACGATCGACGCCTCGGGGATGCTGATGTCGGCGACCGGCAAGCCCGTCACGGCGGTCGGCGACACGTTCGTCGTGCACATGGATCGCCTGGCCCTGAACGACTATCCGATGGGCCTCTACGACGTCACGGTCGTGATCACGAAGTTCGATCCCTACCGGGAGATCGCGTGGACCATCGAGGGTCAGATCAAGCCCGCGATCGGTCACATCTACGGTTACACGCTCGCGCCCGTCGACGATGGAACGCTCGTCACCTCGTACTACGACTGGTCGGAGATCGATCCCACGTGGAGGGAGGCGGCGATCTTCCCGATCATCCCCGAGTCCGCCCTGCGCGCCACCCTCGGGATCCTCGCGCGCACGGTCGCCCGGGGCAGCGCCCGATGACGATCCCGACCCGCACCCTCGGCGCCGACGGATTGCAGGTCGGCGCAGTCGGTCTCGGCTGCATGAGCTTCAGCCCGTCGTACGGTGGTTTCGAAGGCGTCGACCCGACCGAGGTGATCCTCCGCGCGATCGACCTCGGCGTCACGATGTTCGACACCGCCGACGTGTACGGCCCGCACACGAGCGAGCTCGCGGTCGGCAAGGCGATCGCGGGCCGGCGCGCCGAGGTCGTGGTTGCCACCAAGTTCGGCATCATCTCGGCACCGCGCGGTGGCAATCCAGCCGCGGTGAACGGCACGCCCGAATACGTGCGCTCGTCGGTCGACGGCTCCTTGCAGCGGCTCGGAACCGACTACATCGACCTCTACTACCAGCACCGCGCCGACGAAGACGTGCCGATCGAGGAGACGGTCGGCGCAATGGCCGAGCTCGTCACCGCGGGCAAGGTGCGGCATCTCGGATTGTCGGAGGCGTCGGTCGACACGATCCGGCGCGCCGCGGCCGCGCACCCGATCACCGCGTTGCAGAGCGAATGGTCGCTGTGGAGCCGCGACATCGAGGACGAGATCGTGCCGACATGCCGCGAGCTCGGTATCGGCATCGTGCCGTTCAGCCCGCTCGGACGCGGTTTCCTCACCGGTCGCATCGGATCCGTCAACGACCTCGCCGAGCGCGACATGCGCCGCGCGCACCCGCGATTCCGCGGCGACGCGTTCGACGCGAACCAGGGATCGGTCGACGTGGTGCGGAGCATCGCGGACACGCACGGCATCGCGCCCGGCCAGGTCGCGCTCGCGTGGGTGCTCGCGAAGGGACCCGACGTCGTGCCGATCCCGGGCACGAAACGCATCCCGTACCTCGAGGAGAACGTCGGAGCCGTCGGCGTCGAGCTGACCGCCGACGACATCGCCCGTCTCGACGCGCTCCAGGCCGTCGGCGTGCGTTCGCTCGACCCGAACTGGATCAACCGCAGCACGAGGCCGCTCGCGGGCTGACCAGGATTCATCTGCCCGAGAGGCTTGACAGGTGACTGTTTAGTCACCTATTCTGAGCTCGTGGATGAAGTGTTCAGAGCTTTGGCCGACCCGACTCGGCGGGCCCTGCTCGATGAGCTGTTCCGCCAGGACGGCCAGACGTTGAGCCAGCTCGAAGAGGGTTTCTCGATGACCCGCTTCGGTGTCATGAAGCACCTGAAGCAACTCGAGGACGCGGGGCTCGTGGTCACCAAACGGCGTGGCCGCGAGAAGCTCCATTTCCTGAACCCAGTCCCGATCCGGCTCGTCCACGACCGATGGGTGAGCAAGTACGCCGAGCCCTGGGCCGCCGCGCTCAGCGACATCAAAACCAGACTGGAGAGTCCGATGGAGAAGGTCTTCGAGATTTACATCCGCACGACGCCCGAACGCCTCTGGGAGGCGATCACCGACAGCGAGACGCGCAGCAAGTATCAGTTCGGCATGCGCATCAAGTCGGACTGGACTGTCGGCTCCCGTTTCGAGATGGGCAACCCCAATGCTCCCGCGCTCCTCGGCGAGGGCGAGAACCTCGAGGTCGACCCGCCGCGCCGGCTCGTGCAGAGCATGGTCGCGTTGTGGGGCGACGACGTGAAAGCCGAAGGGGCATCGCGGATCACCTGGGAGATCGAACCCGTCGGCGACTCCTGCCGCCTGACCGTCACCCACGACCAGATGCGCGAAGGCGCGAACGATCAGCTCTACGGCGGCTGGCCGATGATTCTCTCGGGCCTGAAGACCTGGTTGGAGACGGGCGAGCTCCTCACCACCCCCGGGTCGTTGATGTATTCGTAGGCAGTACGCGTCGCGCTCGGGCGCGTTACGTTCGGGGCATGTCGGGCGGCTACCGCATCGAGATCCGCGAGCCGGGCCGGGCACCGAGGCAACAGATCGTCGACGACACGCTCGAGCTCGGCCGGGAGTGCGACGGGGTGGTGCTCGACGATCCCAAGGTCTCACGCCGTCACGTACAGCTGCGCGCGACCGACGCCGGTCTCGTGGTGAGCGACCTCGGCAGTTCCAACGGCACATTCGTCGACGGCGCGCGAATCGCGAATGCCACCGCGGCCGGCGCCGGCGCGACCATCCGCGTCGGCGCGACCGAGATCGTGGTCGTCGGTCCGGTGACGCCCGAGGCGCCGGTCGCGCCGGTCGCGCCGGTCGCGCCGGAACGGACGCTCGCACCCGCGGTCCGGCCGGCCCTCGACGAGCTCGTCGCGTCGGATGTCGGCGTCGCGATCCTGCGGTACCGCGCGCGCACCTCGGGCGAAGCCGCGGCGGGCGCGGTCGCCGCGTCGGCACGCCGCGCGCGCAAGCGGCTCGCGGGTTTCGGCTCCGAGCCGTGGGGCGTCAAGCCGCAGATTTGCCTGGTCGACCCGTTTCCCGACCCGGACCGTCCCGGCGAAGTGATGACGAGCGGGACGATCGTCGACACCGAGCGCGGCGAGATCTGGATGGTGGTGACCCCCGAGGCGCCGCCCGAGCCGACGGAACGCGCGCTCGCGATCTTCTTCGGCGCCGCGCTCCCGGCCGCCGCCGACCTCGGTGTGCTGCTCGAAGGGTACGGACTCTTCGTCGCGGGAACGCCCGACCCCGATCGCCAGCTCCGCGAGCTCACGTTGCCGCCCCTGGGGTCAGCCGATGCCGATGCCGACGGCGAGGTCGCGAGCGCCATGGCGTTGTCGTTCGTGCGTTACCTCGTCGAACGCGGCGGCATCGACGGGTTCCAACGCCTCCTCGCCGAGAGCGCTCCGCATCGCGTCGACACGACGGCGCAGGATCTCTACGGCGAAGCGATGGCCTCGCTCGAGGAGTCGTGGCGCCAGAAGCTCCGAGCCGGCCCCGCCGACGTCGAGATCGGCCAATTCATCCGGCTCAACCTGCGCTACCTCCGGCCCCACATACGCCGCGAAGCCGAGATGTTCGTCTACATGTTGTTCGGCCTCGCGTTCACGATGGTCTTCCCGTTCGCGGTGCGTCGCTTGTTCGACCACGCGATCCCGAGTGGGAAGTTCTCCAACGTGCTCACGATCCTGATCGTCCTCGGCGTCGCATTCGTCGTCTCCCTCCTCGCCGACCTGCGGCGCGCGTACCTCGCGGCGTACGTGAGCGGCTCGGTCGTGCGCCAGCTCCGTACTGAAATGTTCGACCGGCTCCAGGAGCTGCACGCAGGCTGGTTCAACGAACGGCAGGAGGGCGACATCATGTCGCGACTCTTCTCCGACGTGTACCTGCTCGAGCAGGGGCTCTCCCAGACGATGCGGGAGGGTTTCTTCCAGATCCTGTCGCTCGTCGTGGCGTCGGTCGTGCTGCTCACGCTCAACCCGCTGCTCGGGCTCGTCGTGCTCGCGGGCGCGCCGGTCATCGCGATGGTGTACCGGGCGATGGCCAAGGGCGCGCAGAAACGCAGCATCGCAGTTCAGGAACAGACCGGAAGTCTCTACAACGTCGCGTCGGAGAACTACGGCGCGCAATCAGTGGTGCGCGCGTTCGCGCTCGAAGCACGGGAAAAGGCGCGCTTCGGACGCGCGTCGCAGCGACTGTTCGACGCCGAGCGCCGGATGCAACTCTTCGGTGGGCTCTTCGGCCTGTCGGTGAACATGGTCGTCACCCTGCTGCGCCTGATCGTGCTCGGACTCGGTTCGTGGTTGATCCTCCACGGGCACCTCACGCTCGGGGGGCTCGTCGCGTTCATGGGTCTCATGGGCGAGGTGCTCAGCCCGGTCACGTCGCTCACGTCGCTCGGTCAACAGATCCAATCGGCGACGGGCGCGCTCGTACGCATCAACGAGGTGCTCAACGCCGAGCCGGAGATCGCCGACGGGCCCGACGCGACGATCGCGCCTGCATTGCAACACGAGATCCGGCTCGACCACGTCGGCTTCGCGTACACCCCGGAGCGGCCGACGTTGGACGACGTCAGCGCGGTGGTCGCCGCCGGTTCGCGGGTCGCGTTCGTCGGTCCTACGGGTGCCGGCAAGTCATCGGTCCTCCAGTTGTTGATGCGTACCTACGACCCGGCGGCCGGCGCGATCACCTTCGACGGCATCGACCTGCGGAGCGTCACGGTCGCGTCGTGGCGCGGCCAGCTCGGCGTCGTCTTCCAGGACACGTTCCTGTTCGACACCACGATCCGCGAGAACATCGAGATGGCGCGCCCGGGCGCCACCGCGGCCGAGGTCGAGGCCGCCGCCCGCGCCGCCGAACTGCACGAGTTCATCACCGAGTTGCCGCGCGGCTACGACACGCTCGTCGGCGAACGGGGCGGTCGACTGTCGGGCGGGCAGCGCCAACGCCTCGCGATCGCACGCGCGCTCCTGCGCGACCCGTTGATATTGCTCCTCGACGAGGCGACCTCCGCCCTCGATCCGCGTACCGAACGACTGATCGCGAACACGCTCGACCGAGTCGGCGCGGGTCGCACGACGATCGCGGTGACGCACCGGCTCACGTCGATCACGGACTACGACCGCATCTTCGTCGTGGTCGCGGGTCAACTCGTAGAGCAGGGAACGCACGAAGAGCTGGTGCGGGCGGGCGGAACGTACTCGCAGCTGTGGTCGGAGCAGGTTGGCGGTCATGCCGCGACCGAGGCGCCGTTCGACGCACCCGCCGCACTCGCGCGCCTGCCGATCTTCGCGGGTCTCGACCCGGCCGGGCTCGAGGCCGTCGCCGGTCGGCTGCGCGCCGACGAGATCGCCGCCGGTGCGCGCGTGGCCGAGAGCAGCGGCCGACTGCTCGTGTTGCGGCGGGGCCGGGCGCGTCTGCTCGTCCCCGGTCTCGACGGTCAGCTCGCACCGGCCGCCGAGCTCGGTCCCGGCGACGCGTTCGGGCTCAGCGCGCTCTTGGGCCGGCAGTCGGGGGCGTTCCTCGAGGCCATCGAGACGGTCTCCGCGCTCGTGCTCGACGACGAAGCGATCGCCGGTATCGCGGCCACGCATCCGACGGTCGGCGCGGCGCTCGACGGGAGTCGGGTGCCGTCGGTCGCGCCCGCGGGCGGCCGGCGCCTGAGCCGGATGACGATTGCGCCTCGCGCACGCCCGTCTCTCGGCGCCGCGGCGCCGTCGGGCGCGATTCCGACGGCAGAAGCGGTCCGGCGCGCGTCGGGTAGCTATGGCGCGATCCAACCGTGATGCCGCCGGTCGGCACCTATTAGCTTTCACCCCGTGCCGGATTCGCCGAACCCCTTGCTGCAGGCGGTTCTGCGGGCGGCAATCGACGCGACCGGCGCCACTCAAGGTTGGCTCCTGGCAACCACGGGCGACGAGCTCGTGGTGCGGGCCGCGGTCGGCGCCGACGGGCAGATCCTCGGCGCGCGGGTTCCGTTGCACTCCGGCTTCGCGGGCTACGTCGCGTCGTCGGGGCAACCTCTGGCCATGAGCCCGCGGCGCGACGACGAGCGCGGCGCGGAGGGGGTCGCAGCCCTCGTCGGAACCCGTCCGCAAAGTGTGCTCGCCGTGCCGTGTGGCACCGACGACTCGGTCCACGGCGTGCTCGAGCTCGTCGAGAAGGTCGGCGGTGGTCCGTTCTCGTTCGACGACGTCGAGCTCGCGACCCTCATCGCCGGCATCGCCGGCGCGGCGCTCGCATCGGATGCGGCGACCGGTTCCGAAGCGCCCTCGCCGCGCGAGTTGGGCGACAACCTGGTCCACCTCGCGTCCGCCGATCCCGCTCGGTACGCAACCTTGGCGACATTTCTCGCGGCCGTCTTGAACGATGGCTGACGACCCGAACCGCCCGGCGTACGCGCGCGAATCGCGGGTGTTACGCCTACCGACCCGACTCTCGCTCGACGACCTCTCCCCCGAGTGGGCCTGGGGCGGCTCGACGGGCGCCGGTGCGCGCGTCGCGGTCGTCGACAGTGGCATCGAGGCCGACCATCCGGCCCTCGCGGGCTGCGTCGACGTCGACAACGGCGTCATGATCCGGATGACCGACGACGGCGGCACCGAAGACATCGTCGGCCCGCACGACGATTCGTTCGGCCACGGCACCGCGTGCGCGGGAATCATCCACACGCTTGCACCCGACGCGCGCATCACCAGTGTGAAGGTGCTCGGCGCCGGCCTGTCGGGCAAGGCGGTCGCGTTCCTGCGCGGCCTCGCGTGGGCGATCGAGCAGCGCTTCGACGTGATCAACCTGTCGCTGGGGACCACGCGGCGCGACTGGGCGCTGCCGTTCTACGAGCTCTGCGACGAGGCGTACTTCCAGAACTGCTTCCTCGTCACCGCCGCCAACAACATGACCCGACCCAGCTTTCCGTCGCTCTACGCGGCGGTGACGAGCGTCGCGTGCAATCTCGCGACCGATGCGCTGCGCTTCCACTACAACCCGGAACCGCCGACCGAATTCCTCGCGCGCGGTATCGACGTCGAGGTGCCGTGGCTCGACGGCGGGTGGACCGTCGGTACCGGCAACTCGTACGCCGCGCCCCACATCGCGGGGATGGCCACCCTGATCCGGGCGAAGCATCGAGAGCTCCGGCCGTTCCAGGTGAAGGCGGTCCTCTCGGCGACGGCGGCGAACTCCCGGGAATCGGCGCCGGAGATCGCCGGGCGCCTGAGCCGCGTGACGCGGGCGGTCACCGGTTCGGCGCGCGCGTCGGCCGCGCTGCGGAGGCCGGTGGCGTGAGCCTCGACCACGAGCAGGTCGCTCGCGCGCTACCCGGCTACGACATCGGCGCCGAGATCGGCCGCGGTGGCTGGGGCGTGGTCCTGCGCGCCGAACACCGCCAGCTCGGACGCGCGGTGGCGATCAAGCAACTCCCGCGCGCATTCGCCGCCGACCCCGGCGTGCGGCGCCGGTTCGTGAGCGAGGCCCGACTGCTCGCGACCCTCGACCACCCGCACATCGTCCCCATCTACGACTACGTCGAGGACGAAGGGCTCTGCCTGCTCGTGATGGAGCTGCTCGCGGGCGGCACTCTCTGGGACCGGCTCACCACGACGGGCGTCTCCGCCGACAGTGCGTGCGGCATCGTCGTCGCCGCGTGCAGCGCGCTCCACCACGCGCACGCGAACGGCATCCTGCATCGCGACATCAAGCCCGACAACATGTTGTTCGCGGCGTCGGGAACCGTGAAGGTCTCCGACTTCGGCATCGCGAAGGTCGTCGGCGGCACCGCGTCGATGGCGACGCGTACGGGCGAGGTGCTCGGGACGCCCGCGTACATGGCGCCCGAACAAGCGCTCGGCGCCGAGCTCACACCGGGCACCGACGTGTACGCATTGGGCACCGTGCTCTACGAGCTCCTCAGCGGGCGGCTCCCCTTCGTCGACGACGGCAACGCGATCGCACTGCTCTACCGCCACGTTCACGAGCAACCCACGCCGCTCGCGGAGGTGGCGCCCGACCTGCCCGCCGCGCTCGTCGAGGCGACGATGCGCGCGTTGTCGACCGATCCGGCCGATCGCTACGAGACTGCGGAGGACTTCGGGGTCGCGCTGGCCGATGCGGCGTCGAGCGCGTTGGGGCCGGATTGGGTGCAGCGCGGCGGCGTCGCGGTCATGGCGACGGGCCGCATCGGCGCGCGCATCTCCGCACCCGGGCACCTCGCCGACACCGAACCCCGGCCGCTCACGCCGGTGGTCACGAGCCCCGCCGAACCCGCGCCCGCGACGGTCATGGAAGCGGCGGCGCCGTCGGACCCCACACCCGGAACGGAGCTGACATCGATCTCGCCCGCCGACCTCGTGCCGGTGCAACAGGTCGTCGCCGATTCGCCGGCGGCGCCCGGCCGCAAACGCCGGAGTCCGGCCCTTGTCGGCCTTGCCGTACTCGTCGTCGCCGCACTCGTGGCGGGTGGCGTCTTCGTCGCGGGCCGCGGTGGTGCGAAGCACAACCCCGGGGTTGGTGCGCAGCACAATCCCGTGCCGAAGCCGACCGTCTCCGCCACGATTCC
>DASYJT010000001.1:0-4396 GCA_035996165.1 Acidimicrobiia bacterium | reverse complement strand
CGCGATCGTCGCCACGGTGAACAGCGTGAGTGACGTCATCGTCACGGTGAACACGGCCGCGGTCGACCGCTCGTCGCGCCGTTCGAGAAGATCGACGAAGACGGGGACCAACGTCGCGGCGAGCACACCTCCGACGAGCAGCTCGTAGACGATGTTGGGCGTGATGTTCGCGAGGTTGTACGTGTCGGCGAGCGACGCCTTCCCGATCGCCGCCGCGAGGACGACGACGCGGAGCAAACCGGTCACGCGCGAGAGCAGAGTGCCCGCGGCGACGGCAGCACTCGAGCGAGCGAGACCCGCGCGGCTCCGGTCGTCGCCGTCGGTCGTGGCCGTCACGTGTTCACGTGCTCGGCGCGGGTGCCGGAGCCCGAGACGCCCGGCTCGCGATCCGGCGGTTCCGACGCGTCCGCCGGAAGTGGTTGGCCCACCATCCCGCGAGGAACACCAGCGCCGCGACGGTCAGCCACACGGCCCAGCCGCCGAAGACCGCCGACCTGACCGTCACGCGCACGGGAGGTCCGAACGCGAGTCGCCCGTCGGGCGACGTCACGCTGATCGTCATCGGGAACGTGCCCGACGCGCGGGCCTCGACCGTAAAACGGATCGTGTTGCTGCCCGGTTTGAGCGGCACGGTCTGGTCGGCGCCGTTCGGGAAGATCAACTTCGCGCTGTCGAGGTGCACGCGGACCGTCACGACGCGTGCGGGCCGGAGGTTGTTCTCGAAGGTGAGCGGCACCTTCGCGGTGCGGGACGTGAGGGTGATTCGCTTCTCGTCGGCGGTGATCCCCGCGGAGAACGACTGCACGGCGATGGCGGTCTGCGCGAGCAGTGCCTTGGCGCGATCTACCGAGATGTCCGTCGACAGCGCGGTACGGAGCGCAAGCTGACCTCGGACGACGACGGGGTCACGCGGGCCGACCACCGCACGGTACGCGGAGAGTTGATGCGCGGTGGTGTCGTAGTCGGTCGCGTTGGCGGGTGCCGGCGAGGGCACGGCGGGAACGAGGCGGCGCTGGACGCCGGAACCCTGCGCTTGCTCGTTGGAGATCGACCCGAACAGGTCGTCGAGGGTCGCGGATTGTACGAGGGGAAGCGTGCGCAGCGCGTCGACGACCGTTCGCGTCGTCGTGAGGTCGGGGTTCCAGTCGGCCGGGACCGCGATCACGATCCCGCGCGCGATCGAAGGTGTCTCATAGGCCACCTCCGCGAGCGCCGCGACGACGCGAACGGCGCGCAGCGCGGGTGAGTCGGGCCCGGTGAACAGTCCCTCTACGAACGGGGCCGTGGACGCCGCGCGCACCTGGCCCCCGGTTGTGGCGAGCACGAACGCCTCGGCCGGCGAGAACGGGTGCGTCACCGGAATGAGCGCCTGCTCGCGCACTGCCACTCGATCGATCAACGCCGACCGCAGACCATTGACCGCTGCGTCGCTCGTCGGCGCCGAATCGACGAACGCCGACTGCGCCGATACGGCCGGATCGACGCCGACCGTGGTCTGCAGCGTGCTCGCCCCTTTCGCGTACTGGCCGGGGAGATAGGCCCCGAGGCCCGCGGCCTCGACCGCGGCCGCGTCGATCGGCACGTACGAGGTGGGGAGTATCTCGGTGGTGGATCGCTGCGCCGCGGCGCGCACGTACGAGAACGACGAGGCCATCCTGCGATCGCGCTTTCCGAGGCGCGTCCACGACTCGGCCGTCTCGGGCCCGAGCACCATGGAGAACCGCAGGCCGGTGGTGCCACCGAGGACGTTGGCGATCTTGTCGAGCCGACCGCCGGGCTTCAGCTCGGCGACGACCTTCGGATCGTCGGAACCGTCGGGCAGTGTTATGGGAGGGGCGACGACCTGCATGACCATCGCGACCGAGAGCTTCTTGTCGATCGCCTTCGACGAGGCGGTGTCGACCACGACGAGCCACGTCACGAACGACGTCGTCGCCTGGTCGGTGTTCACGAGTTGCACCTCGACGGGGTACACGCCCGCGCGGTGGATGCCGGCGCTCGAGAGCCCGAAGGTGATCGAGACGTTGCTGTTCGCATCCGGTTGTACCGACGACAGGCGGATCTGGTTGAGCAGGTAGAGGGTGCCGCCGAGCTCGCGGTTCGCGATCACGTCGTCGAAACCGCTGCGGGACGAGGTCGACTGATGGATCTGGATCGAGATCGCGGCGTTGGGTCTCGCGGCGAGTGCCGGGCTGCCGATGTGCAGCTTCATCGTGAACGACCCTCGGAGCGCTACCCATGAGTCCTGGCTGACGAGGCTGATACCGACCGGCAGCTTCGGTGCGGGCGGGACCGACGTGGAGCTCTCCTGCGCGTGCGCTCGGGGCGCGGCGACGAACACGAGCGTGCTGCAGACCAATGCGGTCGCACCCAGCACTGCGGCCGCGCGCAGTATCCCCCCGCGCCTCACAGCTCTCGGCCCAGCACGTGCAGCCCGATCGGTAGCTGGCGGAAGCCACTCTGCAGGTAGAGCGCGAGAGCGCGATGGTTGTCCTCTTGCGTGTTGACGTACGCGCGCCGCGCGCCCTGGGCGCGCAACCAGCCCAAGCCGTCGGTGAGTAGCGCGTTGCCGAGACCGTTGCGTTGGACCTCGGGCGCGACGGCAAGTCGTTGCACGTACCCCGCCGCACCCGAGCGACCGAACAGGCCGTACGCGCGGGGCGCGTGTATCGGGGCGACGCGGGTGTGGGCGCGGGGTGTGGCGCGGGACGCTTCCCGAAGGGCGGTCGCGTCGAATCGCCAGAACTCGTCGAACGCCGCGGCGTCGGCGGCCAGGAGCGCGCCGCGGTCGCTCCGATTCGCGCGCCGGGTCAGGCCCGTCGTGGCGGCGACGTTCGCGAGGTCGTGCGCGAGCAGGTGCAGCCGGCCCCGCACCGCGAAGCCGAGATCGACCAGCGGCAGACTGGCGCCCGGCCCGAGCGCGTTGGTGACCACCTCGCGGTACCCCGCGTCCCGGAGGCGCTCCAGTAACCGATGCAGCGTTCCGTGCGAGGGCGCGTCGGGACCGTGCAAGGCCATGGATGCGACGTCGGCCCGCCCGTGCCACGCCGCGACCCGGGCGAACCCGCCATGAAATCGGTACGACTGCGCCCGGTGCGCCTTCACCGGCGGCGAGCGTAGCGACGTGAACCGGCGCGGGCGGTGCAGAGCCAAACGCCCGGACCGGAACCGACAGGCGTTCGTTAGCCTTCGGCGGTGCTCTTGGTTGCGACCGACGCCCATTTCGAAGAACACGACGCCGGGCGCGGCCACCCCGAACGACCGGCCCGGGTCCGCGCCGTGCTCGACGGACTCGACGCCGGGGCGCCCCGCGAAGCCCGTGTTCGCCTGGCACCGCGGCGGGCGACGCGTCACGAGCTCGAACGCGTGCACACCGCGAAGTATCTCGATCATCTGGAGCGCTTCTGCGCCGACGGGGGCGGTCGTCTCGACGCCGACACGGGCGCGTCCGCGGCCTCCTGGGAGGCGGCCCTCCTCGCCGCGGGCAGCGGGCTCGAAGCGGTCGACGCCCTCGACCGCGGCGACGGCGAATTCGCCTTCTGCGCGGTCCGCCCGCCGGGTCACCACGCAGTAGCGGAGCACGCGATGGGCTTCTGCCTGTTGAACAACGTCGCGGTCACTGCCGCGGCGCTGCGCGATCGCGGTGAGCGGGTTCTCGTCGTCGACTGGGACGCGCACCACGGCAACGGCACCCAGGACATCTTCTACGGCGACGGTGCGGTGATGTACGTCTCGCTGCACGAGTGGCCGCTCTATCCGGGCACCGGACGTCTCACCGACTCCGGTACCGGCGAGGGAGCGGGCGCGACCGTCAACTTTCCCCTTCCGTCCGGCGCCACCGGCGACGTCTACCTCGATGCGATCGACACGGTCGTCGAGCCACTCGTCGAGGCCTTCGCGCCCTCGTGGGTCCTGGTCTCGGCCGGTTACGACGCGCACCGCGCGGATCCATTGACCGGTCTGGGCCTCTCGGCGGGCGACTATGTCGACCTCACGGCGCGGATGATGGCGATCGCGGCGCCCCGTCGCCTCGTCGTGTTCCTCGAAGGCGGTTACGACCTCGATGCGCTCCGCGACTCGACCGCGGCGACCGTCTCGACGCTGATCGGCCAGCCCGAGAGGATCGAGGCCGCCACGGCTGCCGGCCCGGGCCGGACGGTGGTCGACGCAGTCCGGGATCTGCACGCATCCGGGCCGCTCGCAGGCGGCTGATTCGGCGGATTGACCATATTTCGCGGTCGACGCGCCTCCAGACGCGACCCGCTCGTGCCGATCGACAACGGGTAAGCCCTACGCCCGAAAGAGGTCGCGCCGGTGTTGGATCTCGATCAGTTGCTGCGGAACGCCGTCGAGCGCGGCGCGTCGGACGTGCACATCAAGGTGGGTTCGCCGCCGT